>NZ_JBHWLY010000015.1:0-92673 GCF_042730435.1 Nocardioides sp. NPDC059952
GAGAAAGATTTCGCCTGTATCGGGGCGGCGGCGAGAGAGTGGCGCGGAGTTCACGTGTCTTGTTCGCTGACTGCGTAACTGTCATCTGACCAGCACAAATGAGTCGCGCTGTGGTGCTTGATCGCATATAATGACGGCTATGTACGAGACCATCGACCGCCTCCTCGACGGGCCGCCTCCGGGTGCGTCCGAGGGTGAGCTGGTCGACTGGATCAGTCGCCTCGAGGCCGTGAAGTGCACCGCCGAGGCCGTTCAGGCAGAGGCGGCGGTACGTCTGGAGGAAGCGCTCCGCGAGCGTCAATCAGAGGCTGGTGTTCCTGCCCGGAAGCTTGGTGAAGGGGTGGCCTCCCAGGTTGCGTTGGCGCGACGGGTCTCACCCGAACGCGGCGCGAAGTTGCTCGGGTTGGCGAAGATCCTGATCGCCGAGATGCCGCACACCTTCGCGTTGATGAGGGCGGGACTGTTCTCCCAGTGGCAGGCCACCATCCTTGCCCGCGAAACGGCGTGCCTCTCGGTGGAGCACCGTCGCGTCATCGACCACCGGCTCTGCGCCCCCGGACCCGACGGTCAGCCCGCCAAAGCGGTGGTGATGGGCCTGCGGCAGCTCGAGAACGCCGCCAAGAAGCTCGCCATCACTCTCGACCAGGCCTCAGTGGTTGCGAGGGCCGCGAACGCAACCAAGGACCGTCGGGTCAGGCTGCGGCCGGCACCAGACACGATGACCTGGCTCGGCGCCCTGCTCCCCGTCAAAGACGGGGTCGCGGTCTTCGCCGCGCTCGATCAGGCCGCGAAGAGCGCGGCGGCCGCTGGTGATGAGCGGACCCGTGGTCAGGTCATGGCCGACACCCTGGTCGAACGCGTCACGGGTCGGGCTGAGGGAGTCCAGCCTCGGATCGAGGTCAAGATCGTGATGAGTGCCGACTCCCTCGCCAACGATGGCGACCAGCCCGCCATGGTCGAGGGCTACGGACCCGTCCCCGCCGCCTGGGCCCGCGAGGCGCTCGCTGATGCGGAGGTGTTCGTCCGCAGACTGTTCACCGACCCGGCCGGCCGCATGGTCGCCATGGAGTCCCGCGCACGGAAGGCCCCCGACGGACTCGCGGAGTTCATCACCACCCGAGACGGCGGGACCTGTCGCACCAATGGGTGTGATGCCCCGATCCGCAACATCGACCACATCCAACGCCACGCAGACGGCGGGACCACCAGCGTCGAGAACCTGCAGGGGCTGTGCGAACGATGCAACCAAGCCAAAGAAGCCCTCGGCTGGCAAGCCAGACCAGGACCCGACGGCAGCATCATCACCATCACACCCACGGGCCACACCTACACCAGCCCGCCACCCGACACCTGGCCGCCGTACCCACTGCCCGACATTCGGTCACCGGAGTCACAACCCGACACTCGGGCACCGGACCCAGCGTCACTGTCGCCCGCCGAGCTCAGGCTGCGCGACCTGATCCTCGACCACACCCTGGCGGCCTGAGGGTCGCGACCGGTGGAAAGTTTCTTCGGATCGGTGCTTGACCTTGACGCTGCGTCAGGGCTGCACGCTTCTTCCATCGGCCCCACGAGGGACTGAACAAACACCGAAGAAGGAGCACCACCATGAACAACCTCCTCAACCGCCTCGTAGGCGACAAGAAGGACTGGAAGCGCATGGAGGCCCGCGCCGCCGAACTGCCGGCCGACTACCGCACCGTCTACGCGGAGATGAAGAGCTACATGTGGCGCTTCACCGCCGGCGACGGCATGGACATCGTCGCCATCTTGCGTGAGGTCCTCGACCTGTTCGAGACCGAGGCCGCTGTCGGCCGCAGCGTCTTGGAGGTCACCGGACCCGACCTGGCCGCGTTCTGCGACGCCAGACTCCCCGAGCAGCACGACGCCTACCGCGCCAAGCTGCGGGCCAACCTCAACGAGGTCGCCCAGAAGCTCGCATGAGGTGGTGGGAAAACGTAAGAGCCCCGCTGGCGTCTCGGGTCACCAGCGGGGCAAGAACAATGTTGCCGCATCACCTAAGGGGTTGTCACCCCCTTTCGGCAAAATCTGCAGAATTTTGCATTGCATGATCCTGCTGGTCCCGTTTCGGGACCAGCAGGCACTGTCAGATGACGGTCCCGACGTCCTTGGCGACGATGTTGTCCATCGCGCGCTCGGCGACGGCGGCGATGGTCATCGACGGGTTGCACGCTCCGGTGGTGCCGGGGATGAGCGCGCCGTCGAGGACATAGAGGCCGTCCTGGCCCTGGACCCGGCCGTCGAGATCGCAGACGGTGCCCATGTTCGCGCCGCCGAGCGGGTGCCAGGTGCTGTTGACGATGGCGTTGGTGTCGATCAGGGCGCCGAGGCCACCGCTGATCTTCGAGACCCGCTCGTGGATGGCGCGATAGCTCGCCGAGTCGCCACCGAAGGGGAAGCGCAGGCTCACCGAGTCCGTCAGTGAGCTGTAGCGGAAGCTGCCGCGGTCGGCGCTGACGCCGAAGCCGACCAGCATCGTGGCGCCCAGGTCGAGGCCGAGGGGGAGTGGTGGCAACGATGCCTGGATGACGGTGTTGGCCCTGGTCGGGTCGGCCCAGTCCTGGCTCTGGTAGACGACGGGACCACCCTGCGTACCGGTGAGATTCTCGTCGAAGGGGCGCCACATGTAGATCCGGTCGCCGTTGGTGCCCCAGCCCTTGCCGAGCTGCTCGGGAAGGTCCGGGATGGTGTCGGTCGCCGCGGCACGCACCAGGAGCTTGCTGGTGTTGAGCGAGCCGGCCGCCATGACCAGCGCGCGAGTGGTCAGGATCTTCTGCTCCACCACGTCGCCGGCGTCGTCGGTGCGATCGACATGGACCTCCCAGCGACCGTCGGCGGCCCGGGCCACGCTCGTCACGTTGTGCCGGGTGGCGACGTGCACCAGTCCGGTGGCCTCGGCCTGCTCGATGTAGGTGACGTCGACGGAGTGCTTGCCGCCGTTGTTGACGCCGAGGGCGCAGTCGCCGTTGGTGTAGGAGGGAGCCATCTCGCCCCGCAGCTCCGCCAGCGCGTAGGACCAGTCGATCGGCATCGGGATCTTCTGCAGGTCATAGCCGGCGGCCTCCACGCGCTCGCCGAATGTACGCGAGACCCGGTAGCTGTCCGAGGCGATCAGCTCGTCGGGCGCGGTCGCGGCGCCGAGCATCTTGGCCACGCGTGGGTAGTGGACCCGGTCCATGAGCTCGTAGTCGAGCTCGTTCGGGAACCAGGTGTTGAAGACCTCGGCGGAGGGCTGCAGCGTCATGCCCTGGTAGACCAGCGAGCCGCCGCCGACGCCGGCTGCGCACATCGCGAGCATGTTCTGGCCGAGGACGGGCTCGAGCAGGCCGACGTACGGACCGAAGTTCAGGGGAGTGCCGAGCAGCTTCTGCAGCGGCTTGAGCGCCTCGGGTGCGGTGGTGTGGAACAGCACCCGCTTGTCCAGCGAGCGCACCGTCGGGAAGGTCTGCGCGTCCGGGCCCGTCGGCCAGCGGCGTCCCCGCTCGAGCACCGTGACAGGTACGCCGGCCTCGGCCAGTCGCAGCGCGGCCACCCCGCCACCGAAGCCAGACCCGATGACGACCGCCCGGTGCTCCTCCCGCACCAGCCGTACGCGACGGGGCGAGGTGGCGGCTGCCGGACCGGCGAGCAGCCCGGACGCGGCGGCACCAGCGGCACCGGCTCCGGCGAGGAACGTACGTCTTGAGGCTGAGAACATGGTCAAGGGGGCTCCCTCGGCTCGTGATTCGTCGGTTACTGCCGCGTAAGAGTTGACGAACGGGCGAGATGTGTCAAGGCTCACAGCCTCGTTCTGGACAACCGTGTCCGGAACACGACACGTCCCTCAGGCCCCCGCACAGCAAACGCAGGAGGCGCAACCACAGCCATGTAGGCTGACCGCACTTCCAACAGCTAAGGACGATCTGAACCCCGATGGACGGACCGCAACCCGGCCAATATCCATGCCCGCTGTGTGACTCGCGGCCGTACCAGTCGAGGTCGGTGCGATGACCGAGGTCCTGTTCATCCTCCTGGCCCTGCTGCTGGTCGCCGCCTGCGGTGTGTTCGTGGCCGCCGAGTTCTCCCTGGTCACGGTCGACCACTCCCAGGTGGAGATGGCCGCCGAGCAGGGCGACAAGCGCGCCCAAGGCGTACTCAGCGCGATGAAGGAGCTCTCCAGCAACCTCTCCGGCGCGCAGGTCGGCATCACCGTGACCAACCTCGGCATCGGCTGGATGTCGGAGCCGGCGATCGCCGAGCTGATCGACGCGCCGCTGCTCGCCACCGGGCTGCCGGAGGGTGCGGTGACGGGGATCGCGGTGGCGATCGCGCTGACCCTCTCCACGATCGTGACGATGCTCTTCGGTGAGCTCGTCCCGAAGAACCTCGCGCTGGCACTGCCCCTGGAGACCGCGCGCGTCACCCAGGGGCCGATGCGGGCCTTCACCCGGATCATGCGCGGCCCGATCAGGGTGCTCAACGGCACCGCCAACGCGATCGTTCGCCGCCTGGGCATGGAGCCGCAGGAGGAGCTGCGCTCGGCGCGCAGCTCGGCCGAGCTCTCCTCGCTGATCCAACGCAGCGCTCACGAGGGCACCCTCGACGCCGACACCGCCGAGCTGATGGAGCGCTCGGTCGAGTTCGGCACCCGCACGGCGGGGGAGATCATGACCCCGCGCGTACGCGTCCACAGCCTCGACCACAACGACCGCGCCGAGGCGCTGATCGAGCTCACCCGGCGTACGGGCAACTCCCGCTTCCCGGTGCTCGACGACCGCGAGGCCGTGGTCGGCACCGTGCACGTCAAGGCGGCCGTGGCGCTGCCGGTGCACGAGCGGCCCACGGCCAAGGTCAAGCACCTGATGGTGCCGCCGGTGGTCGTGCCCGACTCGCTGCGCCTGGACCCGCTGATGGCGCTGTTGCGCGCCGAGGGGTTCCAGCTGGCCGTGGTGCTCGACGAGTACGGCGACCAGGCCGGCATCGTCACGCTCGAGGACGTGATCGAGGAGATCGTGGGCGATATCGCAGACGAGCACGACCCGCTCAGCGCCCGAGCCCGGCTGCGCCGCGACGGCGGCTGGTCGCTGTCGGGGCTGCTGCGTCCCGACGAGGTCGAGGACATCACGGGTGTCGCCCTGCCCGAGAGCGAGGACTACGACACCGTCGCCGGTCTGATGCTGAGCCTGCTCGGCCGCATCCCCGAGCGCGGTGCCTCCACCGAGCTGACCGTCCCCGGCAACCCGCCGCCGGACTCCGATGACGACGATGTGTACGCGAGGTACGTGAAGCTGACCGTGGAGGTCATGGAAGGCCGCCGGATCGACCGGATCTCGATGCAGGTGATCGGCTGATGAGTACGACGACAGGACTCCTGCTCGGCCTGGTGCTGCTGCTCGCCAACGGCTTCTTCGTCGGCTCGGAGTTCGCCCTGGTCTCGGCCCGGCGCAGCCAGATCGAGCCGGCCGCCCAGGCAGGCTCGCAGATGGCCAGGATCACGCTGCGGGCGATGGAGAACATCAGCCTGATGATGGCCGGTGCCCAGCTGGGCATCACCGTCTGCTCGGTGCTGCTGCTGGCGATCACCGAGCCGGCGCTCGCCCACCTGCTCGAGCCCGGCTTCGACCTGATCGGCCTGCCCGAGGCCTTCCACCATCCGGTCGCGTTCGTGATCGCGATGCTCGTGGTCACCTATCTGCACGTGGTGGTCGGCGAGATGGTGCCGAAGAACATCGCGCTGGCCGGTCCCGACAAGGCCGCCCTGGTCCTCGGCCCGGCCATCTACGCGGTCGTCTACGTGCTGCGCCCGATCATCGTCGCGTTCAACTACGTCGCCAACGTGTGCATCCGGGCGCTCGGCATCGAGCCCAAGGACGAGGTGAGCTCGGCCTTCACCCGGGCGGAGGTGGCCGCCATGGTCGAGGAGTCCCGCGGAGAGGGGCTCCTGGAGGAGGACGAGTACGGCCGTCTGGCCGGGGCGCTCGGCTTCACCGAGAAGACGGTCGCCAAGGTCACCATCCCGATCTCCGAGTGGACGATCGTGCCGCGCGGCGCCTCGGGTGCCGACATCGAGGCGGTATGCGCCTCGACCGGCTACAGCCGGTTCCCGGTCGCGGGCGAGAGCGGCGACCTGGTCGGCTACCTTCACATCAAGGACGTACTCGAGCCCGATGACGTACGCCGCCGGCAGCCCGTCCAGAACAAGTGGGTCCGCCCGTTCGCGACGGTCACCCCCGACGACGCGCTCCACGAGACGCTCGAGACCCTGCAGCGCCGCGGCGCCCACCTGGCCCGGGTCGTCCGTGAGGACGGCAGCACGATCGGGCTGGCGACGCTGGAGGATGTCATCGAGGAGCTGGTCGGTGAGATCCGCGACGCCGCCCACGCCGATGACTCCACCCCCACCGACTAGGGTTGGCTCGTGCCGCGTCTGGTGACAGAGGAGAGCCCGCAGATGCCCAACCGTCGATCCGGTGATCCCCGCCTGCAACCTGGCCGGGACGCTCGGCGGCGACCCCGTGGCTCGGCCGACCGCAACCAGCCCGTGCTCGGCAAGCTGCTCAGCATCCTGCGGCTCGTCTACGCGCCGGTGGTGCTGTGGGCGGTGATGATCGCCGAGGACGACACGATCGCGCTGTCCGCGTTCGGTCTCGCGATCGTCACCGACCTGCTCGACAGCTGGCTCAACCGCAAGCAGCTGGGCCGCCGCCGCTCGGGCGAGCTGCTCGACGTGGTGGCCAGCACCGTCTTCGTCCTGGCCGCGACCCTCGCGCTCTGGCAGATCGACGTGATGCCGTGGCCGATCGCGCTGCTGGTGCCGCTGCGGCTCGTCGGGCTGCTGGCGATGATCCCGGCACTGCGCAGCCGTGGGGTGCGTACGCTTCCGGTCCATCTCCTCGGCAAGGTGGCCGCGTTCTGTCTGCTGGCCTCCTTCCCGCTGCTCTACCTCAGCCACGACATCCCCGAGACGCTCGATCTCGGCCTGGAGCCGAGCCTGGCGATCCAGGTGGCGCAGGCCTTCGGATGGGCCTTCGCGCTGTGGGGGATCCTGCTGCTCTGGTGGAGCCTGGTCCTCTACGCCCAGGAGGCGCGTCGGCTGATGGCCACCACGCCGCCGCGGGAGAAGGGCGGGGCGACCCGTGCCTGACCAGATCCCTGGCTCCGAGGACCTGCGCGCCTACGTCACCAAGCCACTGCTGGACCGCATCACCGATCAGGCGATCGACTCCGACTACATGGCCGCCGCCGAGCGGCGCGAGCCCGCGGGGGAGGAGCCGACCCGGCGTCGCCGGCCGGGGCTGTGGGCGATGGTGGTGGTCGGGCTGTTCGCGCTGCTGGCCACGACCGCCGCGGTGCAGACCTCCCGCAACGAGGACATCCGCCAGACCAGCAGGCAGGTCCTGGTCGACCGCATCGAGCAGCGCCAGGACCGGATCGCCGACCTGCATCAGGAGATCTCGGAGCTGCGCGAGGACAACCAGAGCCGCGAGTCGGCGCTCAGCGCGCTCGGCCTGCGGGCCGAGTCGGCATCCTCGAGCGCCGCGGCGACCGCGGAGGAGACCGGGTTCGCCCCGGTGACCGGCTCGGGGATCAGGATCACGATCGACAACGCCGCCGACGGCAGCGAGGGCGGCACCGTCCGCGACTACGATCTCGCCGTAATCGTCAACGGACTGTGGCAGGCGGGGGCGACCGCCGTGGCCGTCGACGGCCAGCGGGTCACCCCGCGCAGCGGCGTGATCACCTCCGGCTCCACCCTGCGGATGAACGACGTCTCGCTCTCGCCGCCCTATGAGGTGTCGGCCATCGGCGACACGCGTACGCTGGCCGCACGCTTCGCCGAGACGGTCTCCGGCGCGATGATTCACACCACGACGCAGGACTACGGGATGCCCTACGACGTCGAGAACATCGACCGGCTCACCCTTCCCGCGGCGCCGCCTGATCTGCTGGAGTTGACCCACCTCGGGGCCAAGTCCAAGGGCACCCAGGGCTCCGAGAAGCCCACCGACAACACCGACGAAGACTCCGAAGAGAACAGCGAAGGGGACCGCGAAGAATGATCGCCGTCATCGGCCTAGTGATCGGCATCGTGCTGGGACTGTTCTTCCAGCCCGAGGTGCCTGTCGGTCTGGCGCCTTACCTGCCGATCGCCGTCGTTGCCGCCCTGGACGCGGTCTTCGGTGCGCTGCGCGCGTTCATGGACGGCATCTTCGACGACAAGGTCTTCGTCGTCTCGTTCATCAGCAACGTCGTCATCGCCGCCGGCATCGTCTACCTCGGTGACCGCCTCGGCGTCGGCGGCCAGCTGTCCACCGGCGTCATCGTCGTCCTCGGCATCCGCATCTTCACCAACGTCGCAGCCATCCGGAGGCACATCTTCCATGCCTGACCGGAAGAGGAGGCCACCGGCGAAGCGGACCCCGGCGAAGAAGGCGCTGGCTAAGAAGGTGCCGGCGAAGAAGCCTGCCGAGCCCGAGGAGGAGACCGTCACCGAGGACGCCGCCACGCCCGAGGTCTCGGACGAAGGTACGCCGCCTGCTGAGCAGGCGCCCGCGGAGTCTGCCGAGTCGACCGAGTCGGCCGAGGCCGAGGAGGCCCAGGAGCAGTCGGAGACGGACGCACCTGATGAGGCTGCGTCCGACGAGGCTGTCGACGAACCCGAGGAGCAGGTGGCCGAGGAATCCTCCGCACGCGAGCCCGAGGAGGCGGACGACGCCGAGGAAACGGACGACGCGCCGGTCGAGTCCACCGAGAAAGCGGACGACGTCGAACCTGCTGCGGCGGAGGCAGCAGAGCCCGAGGAGACCGAGGAGCCGGAGGCCGAGAAGGCCGATGAGCCCTCGGACAGCCCGGAGCCCGACGAGGTCGTGGACGCGGCTGGAGACGAGAAGCCTGAACAGGCCGACGAGGCCGAGGAGGTCGCCGACGCCGAGGAGCTTCCGAAGACCGAGAAGGTCGACGAGGCTGACGAGGCGGGTGAACCGGATGAGCCCGAGGAGGAGCCGGGGCCGCTGGTCGGCCGGGCGCGGCTGTTCGACGCGCTCACCCACTTCCGGCGCGGCCAGGTGGCCGTGGCGGTCCTGCTCTGCGTACTCGGCTACGCCGCGGTGGTGCAGGTCCAGACGAACACCGAGGACTCGACGTACGCCGGTCTGCGCGAGCAGGAGCTGATCGACATCCTCTCCGGCCTGGCCGGCACCACGCAGAAGGCCCAGGAGCAGATCGAGGAGCTCGAGGGGACCCGCGACGAGCTCGAGGACCAGACCCTCCAGCAGCAGACCGCGCTCCAGCGTGCCGAGGAGCAGGTCGACACGCTCCGGGTGATCGCCGGGACGGTGCCGGTCAGCGGTCCGGGGATCACCATCGAGATCGACCCCGGCACCGATCCGCTGCGGCTGACCGCGCTCCTCGACCTGATCGAGGAGCTGCGTACGAGCGGCGCCGAGGCGATGGAGATCGAGGGTGCCGATGGCGAGGCCGTGCGCCTGGTCGCGTCGTCCTCGATCGAGGTCAGCCAGCCCGGCCAGGGACTCAACGTCGGCGGCGAGCTGATCAGCCCGCCCTACCGGCTCAAGGTGATCGGCCCGCCCGACACGCTGGCCGGCGCGATCGACTTCTACCAGGGCCCGCAGGACCAGCTCGAGGAGCAGGGCGCGGAGGTCAAGGTGGAGCCGGAGGAGAAGATCGACATCGAGTCGATTCACACCGTGTCCCGCTGACGGTTTCGTCGGTGGGGCGCAGTAGGGTTTCGACAACCGGCTCGCGGGACGATCTTCCGCGGCCAGACCAGTACGCCTGATGAGGAGATGGCCGTGTACCCCGAGGACCTGAAGTACACCAGCGAGCACGAGTGGCTGCGCAACCCTGGCGAGACCGAGGGCTCCGTACGGGTCGGCATCACCAACTACGCCCAGGACGCTCTCGGCGACATCGTCTACGTGTCGTTGCCGGCCGTCGGCGACACGATCACGTCGGGCGAGAGCTGCGGTGAGCTCGAGTCGACCAAGTCGGTCAGCGACATCTACGCGCCGATCTCCGGCGAGGTCGTCGCGGTCAACGGATCGCTCGACGCCACGCCCGAGCTGGTCAACGACGACCCCTACGGCGGTGGCTGGCTGTTCGAGGTCACACCGTCCGATCCTGCCGAGCTGGAGAGCCTCCTCGACGCCGCGGCGTACGAGGCATCACTCGACGCGTAACTCAACCGAACACCTGGGCCGACCTGATAGGTTGCGGATACCATCCCTCAACGCTCACTTGAGGGTAGGTGCCCGGCCCTCGATGAACCTGGAGCTCAAAAATGTCCGTGTGCCCCGCTTGCGGCAGCCAGAACCCCGACGAAGCGCGGTTCTGCTCGCAGTGTGGCGTAAGCCTGACCGGGACCGACCAGACCTCGACGATTCAGCTCGGGGCTGACGCCGACACCTCTGACCGGGTGCTCAGCCCGATCGAGGCGGCCACCGTCGAGGCCCTGCCGAGGGGCAACGGCATGCTCGTCGTGCAGCGTGGTCCCGGTGCCGGAAGCCGCTTTCTGCTTGACCAGGACACCGTGGTCGCGGGTCGCCACCCGGACAGCGACATCTTCCTCGATGACGTCACCGTCTCGCGTCGCCACGCCGAGTTCGCGCGCACCGGCGACACCTTCGAGGTCTCCGACGTCGGCAGCCTCAACGGCACCTACGTCAACCGCGACCGGATCGAGAAGGTCGTCCTCACGGACGGCGACGAGGTCCAGGTCGGGAAGTTCCGGCTCGTCTTCTACGCCGGGCACGAAGGGGCGTAGCCGATGGCCGCCGCCGCGATGCCTGACCCTCAACGGCCGGCTAGCGACTCGGGGGAGCGGCTCAACATCGGGCAGGTCCTGGACCAGTTGCGTCCGGACTTTCCCACGGTCACCATCCCGAAGATCCGGTTTCTCGAGGACAAGGGACTGATCAAGCCGGAGCGTACGCCCGCGGGCTACCGCAAGTTCTCCCGCCGTGATGTCGAGCGGCTGCGCTATGTCCTGAGGATGCAGCGTGACCACTACCTGCCGCTCAAGGTCATCGGCGATCACCTCGACGCGATCGACCGCGGCCTCGAGCCGCCGGCGATCGAGCCGACCGTGCCCACGGTCCCGACGGTCGCCCTGACTCCCAGCGGCGCGCCCGGGGCGGAGTCGTTCCGGCGTACGGACAACATGAGGATCTCGCGGCGTGAGCTCCTCAAGGTGGCCGAGGTCGACGACGTGCTGCTGACCGAGCTGGAGAAGATGGCGCTGGTGGTGCCGCTGCGCAGCGGTCACTACGACACCGACGCCCTCGCGATCGCGCGCACGGCCAAGGAGCTGGCCGAGTTCGGCATCGAGCCTCGTCACCTGCGCGGCATGAAGGCCGCCGCCGACCGCGAGGTCGGCCTCATCGAGCAGATCGTGGCGCCGTTGCGGCGCCCCGGGAACGCCGGAGCGCAGGGCCGGGCCGAGGAGATCGGCAGCGAGATCGCCTCCCTGGCGGTCCGTCTGCACGCCACCTTGGTGAAGTCGGGCCTGCGCGACCGCTGACTCGGTTCGTGTCGCCGGTCAACCGGGCTGCTGTCGCGACCTGGAGACGGGTAGGGTGGATGACATGCGCGAGGTCGATGTGCTCGGAGTCCGAGTGGAGATGCCCTCCAACCAGCCGATCGTGCTGTTGCGCGAGGTGGCGGGTGAGCGATACCTGCCCATCTGGATCGGCGCGGTGGAGGCGACCGCCATCGCCTTCGCCCAGCAGGGCGTGGTTCCGCCCCGTCCGCTGACCCACGACCTGCTCAAGGACGTGCTCGAGGCGACCGGCAACGAGCTGACCGAGGTGCAGATCACCTCGGTCACCGACCGCGTCTTCTACGCCAACCTGGTCTTCGCCTCCGGCGTCGAGGTGAGCGCTCGGCCTTCGGACTCGATCGCGCTGGCGCTGCGGACGGGGACCAAGATCGTGGTCTCGGACGAGGTCCTCGACGAGGCGGGGCTCGCTGTCCCGGCCGAGCAGGAGGACGAGATCGAGAAGTTCCGCGAGTTCCTCGACGAGATCACCCCCGAGGACTTCGAGTCCCACTAGGGCGGATCATTCGCTCAGGGCCAGCATCGCCTTCTCGTCGACCGTCTCGGCCTCCGCCTGGTAGACGACCATGCGCTGGCCGCCGGTGCGGGCCAGCTGCATGACCTCGTAGGTGAGCGTCATCCGGCCCACCCGCGGATGCTCGAACGTCTTGGTGCCCCCGCTGCGCTCGCACACGTCGTAGAGCTCCCAGATCCCGGCGAACTCGGGTGACTTGAGCAGCAGCTCGCCGACGAGCGCGGCCAGGCGGGGGGAGTCGACGTCGGTGCCGCCGACGGCGCGCAGGTTGGCGACCGAGCCGGCCACCGTCTCGTGCCACGGGTCGAGCAGGTGCCGTCCTACCGGGTCGAGGAAGAGGTAGCGGGTCAGGTTGCGGTGCTCGGTGGGACCGTCCCACAGGCCGGGGTAGAGCCGCCGCCCGGGCAGGTTGGACGCCAGCAGGTCGTTGTGCCGGCTGACCACGAAGGCCGGCAGCGGACGCAACGTCTCGAGCATGACGAGCACGGAGGGACGTACGGTCAGATCGGTCGTCGCCCGGGGCTCGCCGAAGCGTCCCGAGGCGACCTCGGCGAGCTCGTGCAGCCGCTCGTGGGCGTCGCCACTCAGGCGCAGCGTCTGGGCCAGGGAGTCCAGGACGGACGCCGACGGGTTGGTCTCCCGACCCCGTTCCAACCGGGTGTAGTAGTCGACGGACACGCCCGCGAGGGCGGCCAGCTCCTCACGCCGCAGGCCAGGCGTACGCCGCACCCCGGTGCCCGCGGGCAGGCCCGCCTCCTCGGGGGTCACCCGTGCCCGCCGGGCGCGCAGGTAGCGCCCGAGCTCAGTCGCAGCCATCTCGCTCATCCCCACCAGTGTGCCGCACGTCCGGCCCGCGTGAGGGGCCGTGCCATACCCACCCCTGGCGGCACCGCGGCATCACACGGTCTGCCTCTGTGCGCGAGGCGCGACCAGACTTTCCGGCATCACGAACCGGAGGAGGAATCCGATGACCGTACTCGCCCATGAGGCGTCGACCGGCGGCCCGGCGCCGACGCGGCTGGGGAGCGTTCGAGCGCTGCTCGCCGCGCTGCTGGGCTTCACGGTGATCACCGTGGACGTCTCCGCGGTGAACATCGCCCTGCCCTATCTGCATCGGGATCTGGGTGGCGGCATGGCCGGCCTGCAGTGGGTGGTGGACGCGTACACGTTGATGTTCGCGGCGCTGATGCTCTCGGCGGGAGCGGTGACCGACCGGGTCGGACCGGTGCGGGCCTACGCGCTGGGGGTGGTGCTGTTCACGGTGGCGTCCTTGGCCTGCGCGGCCGCTCCGGTGATGCCGGCGCTCATCGCCGCGCGAGTGCTCCAGGGCGCCGCCGCGGCGCTGGTGATGCCGGCGTCGCTGGCGCTGGTCAGGGTGGCGTACGACGACGCGGGGGCCCGCGCACATGCCATCGCGGTGTGGACCGTCGGCGGATCGGCCGCCATGGCACTGGGTCCGGTGGCCGGCGGCCTGCTGAGCGAGTACGCCGGCTGGCGCTGGGTCTTCCTGGTCAACGTGCCGATCGGGATCCTCATCGTCGCCCTGCTGGCGGGTCTGCGGATCCGGCCCGTGCGCCGCCAGGTACCGCTCGATCTCCCGGGCCAGGCCCTCGCCGTGGTCGCGCTGTCCGCGCTGACGTACGCCGTCATCGAGGCCGGTCACACCGGCTGGCACGCGAGTGCCCTGCTCGCGGGTGCGGCGTCGGTCTCGGCGGCGGTGGCGTTCGTCGTCGTCGAGGGTCGATCCGCAGCGCCGGTGCTGCCGCTCGGGCTGCTGGGCCGAGGCCGCGTGATGGTCGCGTTGGTCGCCGGCTTCGGGATCAACTTCGGGTTCTACGGCGGGATCTTCCTGCTCGGTCTCTACTACCAGCAGGTTCGGGGCTGGAGCGGCGCCGAGGCGGGGCTGATGTTCGTCATCCCGGCGGTCCTGACCACCGGTGCCAACGTGCTGGCACCGCGGCTCGCGCACGCCGTCGGTCGGCGGCCGCTCATCGTCGGCGGTCAGCTGATCCTCGCGGTGGCGATGCTCGTCCTGTGCCCGCTCACCACCTCCACACCGGTCTGGCTGGTCCTCGTCCTGCTCATCCCGCTGGCCACGGGTGGCGCACTGGCCATCACCGTCGTCACCGCCGACCTGATCGATGCCGTCGAGCCCGCCCGGGTGGGCGTCGCCACCGGCGTGCTCAGCACGTTCCGGCAGACCGGCGGAGCGATCGCGGTGGCCGTGTTCGGGGGTCTCGGTGCCGGTGCGACGGGCTTCCTCACCCTGTCCGGGATGCAGGCCTGCCTTCTCGTCGGGGCCGTCGTGCTGACGCTGACCGCGCTGGCGTCGACGGGCGGGGCGCGCAGACCCTCATCCTCTACTTGAGGGTTAGGGGGAACGACACGCCGGAGGGGTTCTTTGACCAGGGCCCTTGCGACGCTTACCTTGTAGTTGTCTCTGTTGTAACTCCAACGATGTGGTCCCCCCGCCGCAGCCGTTCATTCCCCGAGTGGAGTTACGCGCAACGGAGTAGACGATGGAGGACATCGTGTTCGACCACGAGCAGAAGCCCGGCCACGGCGCCGACGACGCGCAACGCGCGGCGGAGCAGGCTGACGAGCAGGGCCTTCTCTTCACCGACGATGTCTCGCCTCTGCCGAGCGACACCGGTTACCGCGGCCCGACGGCTTGCAATGCGGCTGGGATCAGCTACCGGCAGCTCGACTACTGGGCTCGCACCGGTCTGGTCGAGCCGAGCGTGCGTGGGGCCACCGGCTCCGGCACCCAGCGGCTCTACTCCTTCCGAGACATCCTGATCCTCAAGGTCATCAAGCGGCTCCTCGACGCCGGGATCTCGCTGCAGCAGATCCGTGCCGCCGTGCACCACCTGCGTGAGCGTGGCACCGACGACCTGACCCGCGTCACCCTGATGAGCGACGGCGCCTCGGTCTACGAGTGCACCAGCAACGACGAGGTCATCGATCTGCTCCAGGGCGGGCAGGGCGTCTTCGGGATCGCCATCGGTGGCGTCTGGCGCGAGATCGAGGGCACGCTCTCCGAGCTCCCCAGCGAGCGCACGGCCGAGGACGGCGAGCAGGTCGCCTCGATGTCCGACGAGCTCTCCGCCCGCCGCGCCGCGCGCAACGCCGGGTGATCTAGGACTCAGTCGACACCAGCCCCGAGGCCCCGCGGAGACGGGACCTCGGGGTGCTGTCGTTTATGCTGGTGGTGCTGACCATCCCGCACGGGAGAGCTCCTCTCGAAGGGGCGCCGAAGGGGCAATTCCTCCCCGGAAACTCTCAGGCACCCACGACTGTGCGGACCAGGCAACTCTGAAGCGGTGCATCCGCGCGTGACAGAGGGGGAGGGCGTACGAGTTGTCTTACTTAGATGCCCTCAGGAGCCACTGTGTCCGACACGCCCACCTTGTCCGAGCTCGATGCCGCCTCCCCGTTCGTGGAGCGCCACGTCGGGCTCTCGGCCGCTGACGAGGCGACCATGCTCGCGCGGCTCGGGTACGACTCGGTAGCCGCGATGATGGACGCAGCCGTCCCGGCGGGGATCCGCTCGGTCGAGTCGCTGGACCTGCCGGCCGCGTTGAGCGAGGCCCAGGTCGCGTCGCTGGCGCGGGAGATCGCGGCCTCCAACAAGCCGGGCGAGGCGATGATCGGGCTCGGCTACCACGCCACCGTGACGCCGCCGGTGATCCGCCGCAACGTGCTCGAGGACCCGAGCTGGTACACCGCCTACACGCCCTACCAGCCCGAGATCTCCCAGGGCCGCCTCGAGGCGCTCATCAACTTCCAGACCATGGTCGGCGACCTGACCGGTCTGCCGGTCGCCAACTCGTCGCTCCTGGACGAGGGCACCGCGGCCGCCGAGGCGCTGGCACTGGTTCACCGCGCCAACCGCAAGGGATCCGGTCCGTTCGTGATCGACGCCGACGCGCTGCCGCAGTCGATCGAGGTCGTCAAGGTACGCGCCGAGGCGATGGGCCTCGAGGTCGTCGTGGCCGACCTCTCGCAGGGCCTGCCCGAGGGTGACGTGATCGGCGTGCTGGTGCAGTACCCGGGTGCCTCCGGGCGCGTCCCCGATCTCAAGCCGGTCATCGACGCCGCCCATGAGCGGGGTGCGCTCGCCGTCGTCGCCGCCGACCTGCTCGCTCTCACCGTCCTGGAAGCGCCCGGCACGCTCGGCGCCGACGTCGTCGTCGGCTCGACCCAGCGCTTCGGCATCCCGCTCTTCTACGGTGGCCCGCACGCCGGCTACATGGCCGTCCACGCGGGGATCGAGCGGCACCTGCCCGGTCGCCTGGTCGGCGTCTCCGTCGACGCCGAGGGGCGGCCCGCGTACCGGCTCGCGCTGCAGACGCGTGAGCAGCACATCCGCCGCGAGAAGGCGACCTCCAACATCTGCACCGCGCAGGTGCTGCTGGCCGTCGGTGCTTCCATGTACGCCGTCTACCACGGCCCCGCCGGGCTGCGGTCGATCGCGACCCGCACGCACCGCTACGCCGCCGTCCTGGCCGCCGCGCTCAAGTCGGCCGGGCTCCCGCTGGTCTCGGAGTCGTTCTTCGACACGCTGGGTGTCACCGTCCCCGGGCGGGCGGCCGATGTCGTCACCGCGGCGCGTCGTTTCGGCGTACATCTTCGTCTCGTGGACGCCGACACCGTCGGCATCTCGACCTCGGAGGCGACGACCCGCTCGACCCTGTCCGCCGTGCTCAACGCCTTCGGCGTCTCCGGCGCGGACCTGGACGAGATCGACCGCACCACGGCCAGCGCGCTGCCCGACGGTCTGCTCCGCACCACCGACTACCTCACCCACGAGGTCTTCAACGCGCACCACAGCGAGACCCAGATGCTGCGCTACCTGCACAAGCTGGCGGCGCGCGACTACGCGCTCGACAAGGGCATGATCCCGCTCGGCTCGTGCACCATGAAGCTCAACGCGACCACCGAGATGGAGCCGATCTCGCTGCCCGGCTTCGCCGACCTGCACCCGTTCGTGCCCGCCGAGGACGCCGCCGGCTACACGCGTCTCGTCGGGGAGCTCGAGGGCTGGCTGGCCGAGGTCACCGGCTACGACGAGGTCTCCATCCAGCCGAATGCCGGCTCGCAGGGCGAGTTCGCCGGCCTGATGGCGATCCGTGGCTACCTGGACGCGCAGGGCCAGGGCCACCGCAAGATCTGCCTGATGCCTTCCTCGGCGCACGGCACCAACGCCGCCTCGGCCGTGATGGCTGGGATGAAGGTCGAGGTCGTGAAGTCGTCGGAGGACGGCACCGTCGACCTCGACGACCTGCGGGCCAAGCTGGACGCTCACGGCGAGAACGTCGCCGCGATCATGGTGACCTACCCCTCGACCCACGGGGTCTACGAGGAGGGCATCACCGAGGTCTGCTCGCTGGTGCACGAGGCCGGTGGTCAGGTCTACATCGACGGCGCCAACTTCAACGCGCTCCTGGGCTACGCCAAGCCCGGCGAGTTCGGCGGGGACGTCTCCCACCTCAACCTCCACAAGACCTTCTGCATCCCGCACGGCGGCGGTGGCCCCGGGGTGGGTCCGGTGGCCGTCCGCTCGCATCTCGCGCCCTACCTGCCGTCGCACTCGCTGCACCCGGACGCCGCCAAGCGCTCGGGCATCGGTGCGATCTCGGCCGCCCCGTACGGTTCGGCGGGGATCCTGCCCATCTCGTGGGCCTACGTCCGGCTCATGGGCGCCGAGGGTCTGACCCGGGCGACGTCGGCGGCGGTGCTGTCGGCGAACTACGTCGCGTCCCGCCTGAACGAGCACTTCCCGGTGCTCTACCGTGGCGAGACCGGCCTGGTCGCGCACGAGTGCATCCTCGACCTGCGGCCGATCACGAAGGAGACCGGAGTCACCGTCGACGACGTCGCCAAGCGTCTCATCGACTACGGCTTCCATGCCCCGACGATGTCCTTCCCGGTCGCCGGCACCCTCATGGTCGAGCCCACCGAGTCCGAGGACCTCGGCGAGCTGGACCGGTTCATCGACGCGATGATCGCGATCAAGGGTGAGATCGACCGGGTCGGCTCGGGCGAGTGGACCGCCGAGACCTCGGTCCTGCGCGGCGCCCCGCACACCTCCCGCGCCCTCGTCGGCGACTGGGACCGGGCCTACTCGCGCGAGGAGGCCGTCTTCCCGCGCGGCATCGACCCCGACAAGTACTGGCCGCCGGTGGCCCGTATCGACAACACCTACGGCGACCGCAACTTGGTCTGCTCCTGCCCGCCGGTGGAGTCCTTCGCCGAGTGACCTCCCGCCGAGTGGGCGCGTTACAACGCGCCGACTCGGCGTGGTTCTACTTTCAGCTGAGGGTCATGTTGGGCTCGCCGTTGGCGTTGAGACCGGTGCCGTGGGTGCAGGTGCCGGACCGCGGCGTACCGGCGTTGTAGGCCTGGCGCAGGCAGTTGCGCAGGGCGAGCTGGCCCCAGTAGTTGGGGTGCAGGCTCTCCTGGATGTAGTAGTTGCCGCTCGCGGTGGAGACGGTGCGGATCTGGTTGACCCACTCGGTCTTGTCGACCGCACCGGCGACCTGCCAGCTCGAGAGGCCCTTCTCCTCGAGGAGGCCGACGGTGTTCTCGCACAGCCGGCGGCCGGCGAACGCGCTGGTGACGTTGAGCGTCTTGATGTTGGTCAGCCCGGAGTCGGTCGCCGCGCCCGAGATCGCGTTGTTGATCGTGGGCAGGATCGTGTTGTACGCGTAGTCGGCATCCGCGTTCCAGAAGCCGCAGCCGCCGGTGTTCTGACGGGTGTAGCCGGACTCGCTGTAGCGGTAGACCGAGGAGGTCGCCAGCGGCGAGGGTACGTTCTGCACGATCAGGGTCCAGGCGTTGTCGGCGTAGCCCGCGTTGCGCATGGCGGTGCGTACGTTCTGGAAGGCGGTGGCGATCCGGGCGCGCACCGCGGCGACGTTGCTCGCGGCCATCGCGTTGGTGACGACCGCGTCGTCCTTGCAGTAGTCCTTGAACCAGGACGGCGAGGCCAGGAAGTCCTGGACGCACTGGGTGACGATGGCGGCGAAGTTGAAGTCGTTGCCGCCGATGCCGATCGTCACGGCCTTGACGTTGTGGCTCGCCGCGAAGCCCTGCAGCATGAGGGCCTGGCCCTGGTTGCTGCCGCTGGAGTAGAAGTCGATCCCGGGCTTGAAGTAGCCGCTGGAGGTGGTCGTGTTGACCATCGCCCCGGAACAGGCCAGGTTGAGCCCGCTCACGCCACCACCGAGGTATGCCTCGGCGGCCGTGCTGCGGTGGCACCGGTTGATCGTCTCCGCGGTGTGGGTGGCGTTGTCGAAGTACGTCGCGCTGCCGCCCGCATCGATGAGCGACTCGCCGGAGTTGCTGTTGCCTGCCCAGCGGCCGGCTTCCCCGGAGACGTAGCTGTCACCCACGGTGACCATCCACGGCGTGCCGCTGCCGGGGCCGTCGGCGTGTGCGGGGGAGGCCATCAACGATGTTGCCGAGAGCAGGGACGCGGGAAGGAGAAGAGTCGCGGCGACCTTGGCGACGCGGGCGGTGAGACGGGGCACGGAAACCTCCGATGAGATCTGGGACCGGCTTCCGCGGTGCGGAGCCGCCTCAGGCTAGAGACGTACGTCACACCAGGGATAGGGCTCGGAGGTAATACCTGTCGCCCGACGGTTAAGTTTTCCCGCGGGCAGCCAAGTCGACCTGAGATCTTTCCGGTTTTCGGGTGATCGACGGACATCCGCCGCCGAGGCGTCGGTCAGCCGTCGCAGACGCGTAACGTCGACCCGCTGCGTCCCTTGCTCACCGCCAGCTGGGTGGGGATGCGCTCCCGCATCTCGGTGACGTGGCTGACCACGCCGATGATGCGGCCACCCTCGCGGAGGGTGTCGAGGACGTCGAGTACGTCATCGAGGGTGTCGGCGTCCAAGGAGCCGAAGCCCTCGTCGACGAAGAGCGTGTCGAGCATCTGGCCGCCGGCTTCGTTCATGATCACGTCGGCCAGGCCGAGCGCCAGCGCGAGGGAGACCACGAAGGTCTCGCCGCCCGACAGGGTGGCCGGGTCCCTCGACTCGCCGGACCAGTCGTCGCGGACCATCAGCGCGAGGCCACCACGGCGGTCGCCGGCGCCCTTGGCCGCGGAGTGCTCCAGGGCGTAGCGCTGGTCGCTCATCTTCGCCAGCCGCTCGTTGGCGGCGGCGACGACCTGGGTGAGGCGGTAGGCGACGACGTAGGCCGACAGGCTCATCTGGAGCTGATTGTCGCTGCTCTTGCCTTCGGCGAAGGAGGCGATCCGGGCCGCGACCTCGAGCTCGTCGCGTACGGGGGCCCAGGTCGAGAGCGCGCCGGACAGGTCGCGTTGCAGGGAGTCGAGGCGAGCGGCCCGGTGGGCGGCGCTGTCGGCCGCCGAGCGGGCGGCGTCAGCGGCATCGGCGGCACTGCGGTGGGCCGTGGCGAGCGTCGGCAGGTCCGGCTCGTCGGTGGCCAGGACCTCGGCGGCGCCGGGGGAGTCGAGCGTCGCTCGGGCGGCCGCCAGGCTGTCGGCGTACGTCTTGATCTGGCTGTTCAGCGCCGCGACCCGCTCCGGCGCCAGCGCGGCGGCGAGGGCGCTCCGGGGGGTGTCGAAGCCTGCCCGGACCGCGGTTGCGGTGAGGGTGCGCTCGGCGCCGGCGAGCGCTTCGGCGGCACGGGTGGCCGCCTCGAGCCGCTCGAGGCTCGTGGTCGCCGCGCGCTGGTCGCGCTCGAGCGTGGTGAGCAGGGCGTCGAGATCCGGGTGGTCACCGCGGACGTCGGTCAGCTGCTCCTCGAGACGCTCGCGCTCTTCGGTGAGGTGGCGCAGCGTGGTCTCGAGCTCGGCAGTGCGGGTCTCGAGCTCGGCACGGAGCGTCGCCGAGCGGGACCGCGTCTCCTCGGCCGCGGCGAGCTCGGCGCGCAGGCCGGCCTCGCGCGCGGCGGTGCGCTCCAGCGAAGCCAGCCGCTCGGCCATCGCCCCGGCGGGCTCGTCGGTCTCTCCGGCAGCCTCCTGGGCGAGCTGCAGACGGG
The DNA here is from genome assembly GCF_042730435.1 of Nocardioides sp. NPDC059952. NCBI lineage: Bacteria > Bacillati > Actinomycetota > Actinomycetes > Propionibacteriales > Nocardioidaceae > Nocardioides > Nocardioides sp. NPDC059952. The sequence continues at coordinate 21,105 of NZ_JBHWLY010000015.1, forward strand.
TGGTGAGGTCGCGCACGTGCTGGTCGCGGGCGTGCTCCTCGGCGCTGGCGTTGTCGTAGGTCGCCTGGGCCCCCTTCTCGGCCGCCGCGTCGGGGGCGCCGTCGGCGGGGGAGGCTTTGTGGGGATGCTCGTGGGACCCGCACACCGGGCAGTCCGCGCCGACGGCGAGCGCGCCGGCGAGCTCGGCGGCGATGCCGTCCAGCCGGGCCTGGCGTACGTCGAGATAGCGGGTGCGCGCCTCCATGGCGGCCGCCCTGGCCGACTCGTGCCTGGCTCGGGCGTCGTGGAGCTCCTGGGTCAGCCGGCGGACCTCGGTGACAGCGGTGACCTGGGCGCGCAGCGCCGGGATGGCCGCGACGGCCTCGGTGGCCGCCGCGAGGTCCGCCGCAAGGGCCTCAGCCTGCTGCGGCAGCTCCTCGGCGAGCCGAGCCTGCTCGCGGGTCTGGGTGAGGAGGCGGTCCCGTTGGGTGCCGGTGGACGCGAGCTCGCGGGTGACCTCGCTCAGACGCCGCTGGACCGGCACCAGGGCGCGGGCCTGCGCGAGCCGGGCAGAGATCCGGTCCGCCGCCGACCTGGCATCGGTCACGGTCAGGTCGCTCGGGGCGAGCGAGGCGGCCCTGGCGTGCTCGCGCCGCGCCTGGTCGGTGAGCTCGCTGACCCCGGCCACCGCCTCGGCACGCTGAGCGGACTCGACGCGGCGTACGCGTTCCTCCTGCTCCTCGGCCGCTGCGACGAGACGGCTCTCGGCGGCGGCAGCGGCCCGGAGGCCGCGCTGCTTCTCAGCCATCGCGCGGGCGGCGTCGAGGGCGGCGAGGGTCTCCGACTCAGCGGCCAGGGCCTCCATCGCGGCGCCGGAGGTGACGGCCTGCGACTCGGTGGCCTCCTCGGCCAGAGCGCGGGCCCAGGTGGCGATCGCGCCGTCGCCGGCGGGGAGGCCGAGGTCGTGGACGTCCCAGTCGTCAGGGAGCGTGACCGCCGCGGTCTCGCTGATCCGGCTGACCACCTCGGCGACACCGGCGTTGAGCCCCTCGGAACGCCGCCGGAGCTCGACGCGACGCTCACGCAGCCAGCGCTCGACATCGGCGAAGCGCTCGGTGCGGAAGAGCCGCTCGAGCAGCCGCTTGCGCTCCTCGGCGCTGGAGCGGAGGAAGGCCTGGAAGCGGCCCTGGGGGAGCATCGCGACCTGCACGAACTGCGTCAGCGTCATCCCGAGGAGGTCCGAGACCAGGTGGCCGGCCTCGTCGAGGCGGGTGGTGAGGGTGCGCCACTCCTCGCCGACCTGCTCCATGAGCACGACCGAGGCCTGCTGGGTCGTGGTGCCGGCGCCACGCCGCTTGGGCCGCTCCCACGAGGGGGAGCGGGTGATCCGGAAGCGCCGCTGGGCGAGCGTCGCCTCCAGGACGACCCGGGTCGCAACCTCGGCCGGGGCCCGGTCGCTGCGCAACCGCTTCGCGACAGAACGGTCGCCCGGTACGTCGCCGTAGAGCGCGAAGCAGACCGCGTCCAGGACGCTCGTCTTCCCGGCTCCGGTGGCGCCGGAGAGCAGGAAGAGCCCCGCTTCGGAGAGCTGGTCGAAGTCGACGCTCACCGTGCCCGTGAACGGGCCGAACGCGGTGACCTCCAGGTGGTGAAGGCGCATCAGAAGAGCACCTCGAGCCACTCCTCTTCCTCGGCGTCGCCGGAGCGCGAGTCGAGCGAGTCGACCTCAGGGTCCTCACAGCAGGCATCCACGGCGGTCTGCAGCAGCGCGAGCTCGGCCTTGGCCGCGGGCTCGCCGCGAAGCTCGGCGACGAACTCGGTGACCAGGTCGATGTCACGTCGCGGACGGGACGGGTCGGGCCGGGACAGGGCACCCAGGACCGGCGCGGTCGACTCGAACCCCAGGACGAGCGTGTGCGGGAAGCGACGGCGCAGGCGCTCCATCGCCTGGGCGGGGCGGATCCGGTCGGTCAGGGTGATCTGCAGCCAGGAGGTCTCGTGGACCTCGTGGCGCGGGTCGCTCAGCAGCTCCTCGAGGGTGCCTCGCAGCCTGGCGAGCCCGCGCGGCACCGGGGCCTCCACGAACTCGCTCGCCACGAACCCGGACTCGTCGAGGTCGATGAGCCAGGAGCCCTTGAGGTGGTTGGCCTCGGAGAAGGAGTAGGCCAGCGGGGAACCGCTGTAGCGCACCGTGTCGGTGATCGTGTGGCGGCCGTGGAGGTGGCCGAGAGCGGCGTAGGAGATGTCTTCGAAGAGGCTGGCGGGCACCATCGAGACGCCACCGACGGAGATGTCGCGCTCGGAGTCGGAGGGCTCGGCGCCGGTGACGAAGGCGTGGGCCATCACCACGCTGCGGCCACCCCGACCGTCGAGGTCGGCTCGGACCCGTCGCATCGCCTCACCCAGCGCCGCCTGGTGAGAGCGCGACTCCAACCCCCAGGACGCCCTGGCGGCGTCGGGATCGAGATAGGGGAGACCGTAGAAGGCCACCTCGCCGTGCTCGTCGGGGAGCATCACCGGGCGCCCGACCCCGGCCAGGTCGGTGCGGATGAAGATGCCGGCGGCGTCGATCAGCTCGGACCCGAAGCCCAGTCGCTGGGCCGAGTCGTGGTTGCCGCTGGTGATGACGACCTTCGCCCGCGAGGCCGCGAGCCGGGAGAGCGCCTCCGAGGCCAGCCGCACCGCGTCGACCTGCGGAAGCGCCCGGTCGTAGACGTCGCCGGATACGCACACCACGTCGACCGATCCCTGCTCCACCACGGAGAGGAGATGGTCGACGTACGCCGCCTGGTGCCCGAGCATGCCCTCCCGGTGGAAGGACCGGCCCAGGTGCCAGTCGGAGGTGTGCAGGATCCGCATGAAACGAAAACTATCGGTCAGCGCCGACACTCTCTCCGCCGACTCACCGCCGGAGCCCGCCTACACGGGATAGGTCACCTTGATCGCCAGCTGACGCTGCAGGTTGTCGGCAGCGTCGGAGACCCGACGGCGTACGCCTGGGTCCAGGTCCAGCTCGATGACCGCCCGCGCGGCAGCGAGCGTCTCCTCGGTCACCGATCCGCTCGGGAAGAACGCCTCGGCGGCCTCGGCCAGGCTCCAGCCGGACCGCTTCTCGGCGGTGGCGGGAAGCTCGGCGAAGTAGCGCTCGACGTAGCCCGCGGTGAGCTCGGCCGGACCGGTCCAGAACGCCCGCCCGGCTGCCAGGATGTCGTAGTTCGGCAGGTCGGTCTCGCCGGTGAACACCGACCAGCCGTACGCCTTCGCCTCCGCGTCGGGAATGCTGACCAGCGCGCCGTTGAGGTGGATGCGGGCCTCGTTGGCCGGCTCCGTGTCGTACGCCGCCTGCAGCTCGGAACGATCCGCGAACCCGTTCTCGGCGAGCTTGGCCAGGATGCGCCAGCGCAGGTCGAGGTCGGTCTCGATCCCGGCCGGGGGAGTGGCCAGCCACTCCCGCAGCAGGGACTCGGAGGTGGCCGAGCGGATCGCCGTGCGGTAGGCCGAGAGCTGGAGCTCTGAGCCGGGAGCGACCTCGGCGAGCTTGCGCAGAGCCGCCTCGTGCAACCGCTCGCGCGCCCCGGCGGGTGCCAGCGGAACCACCGCGCCGAAGAGCCAGGGCATGGTGCGCCGCGGGCTGTCCTCGACGTCCTCGACCGGCAGCGAGGCCTCGGCGATGTCGACGACGTCGGCCGGGTCGACCGCGGCGTTGAACCAGGCGCTGCGCAGGTTGTTCCACACTCCGGCGCGCAGGCCGCCGTCGGTCACGTCCGGTAGTGCCCCCTTGAGCGCCTGCACCGTCTCCCAGTCGGGGATGGCCGAGGCCCAGGTGTCGTCGTAGGGGTCGAGCACGACGGCGTTGGCGGCTACCTGGAGCGGCGTCTGGTCGCCGCTCACCGTGATCTCCTGGCTGGTCCACTGCGTGCCGTTGAGGATCGCCGCGCGGAAGGTGTGGGAGCGGTCGGCGGGGTGCCGCGACGGGGCGGTGCGGTTGACGACCATCTTGGCCGGGTCCCACGACAGCGTGTCCGGACCGGCGGTGAGCAGCCACTGGGAGGTGAAGGTGTCCAGGTCGAACTCGACACCCGCCTCGGCTGCCGCGGAGTCCCAGGACGCGAACAGGTCGTGCATCGTCGCGTTGCCGAACCGGTGCTTGGTGAAGTGGTCGATCGCGCCCGCGAAGAAGACCTCGTCACCCAGCGACGCGGCGAGCTGGCGCAGGATCGCCGAGCCCTTGGAGTAGGAGATCCCGTCGAAGTTCTGCAGCGCCGAGACGGCATCCTCGGCGCCGTTCCCGGCGACCGAGTGCGTCGAGCCGCGCTGGTCGGCGGTCAGACCCCACTGGCGGCGCGCGTAGGACATGTCGGCCCAGGCGTCGTCGTACTCGGTGACGTCGGCGGTCACCCGGTTGCCCATGTATTCGGCGAACGACTCGTTGAGCCACAGGTCGTCCCACCACTGCGGCGTGACCAGGTCGCCGAACCACTGGTGGGCCATCTCATGGGCGACCGTGGTGGCACGCTGGATCCGCATCCCGCGGGTCACCCGCGAGGTGAAGACCAGCGGGTCCCGGAAGGTCACGCACCCGGGGTTCTCCATCGCGCCGGCGTTGAACTCCGGCACGAACGCCTGGTGATAGTTGCCGAACGGGTAGCGGATCCCGAAGAGCCGGTGGAACTCGTCGAAGCACTGCTTGGTGATCGTGAAGAGCTCCTCGGCGTCCTTGTCGAGGTCGGCGGCGATGCTCTGCCGCGAGCTCAGAGACAGCGGGATCCCGTCGTGCTCGTCGTAGATCATGTGCCACGGACCGGCGACGAGAGTGACGAAGTACGTCGAGAGCGGCTGGCTCCGCTCGAACTCCCAGGTCCCGGGCTCGGTCTGGGTCCCCGGCGCGTTGCCGATGACCGTCCAGTCGTGCGGCGCGGTGACGTGGAAGATGTAGGGCGCCTTCAGGTCCGGCTGGTCGAAGCAGGCGAAGATCGTCGGGGCCGCGTCCATGAAGCACATCCCGTAGACGTAGGCCCGTCCGTCGGCCGGGTCGACGCTGCGGTGAAGCCCCTCGCCGTCGTTGCGGAACGGCATGGTGGCCTCGACGACGAGCTCGTTCGGGCCTTCCTGCGTGCTGATCGGGAGACGCCCCTTGGCGAGCGTGGCCGGGTCGACCGGGCTGCCGTTGAGGACGATCCGCTCGACCGAGACCGGCTTCAGATCGACGAACGTCGGCCCGCCCTTCGAGGTGAACCGGATCGTCGTCACCGAGTGGAAGGTCTCCTCGCTGGAGGCGAGGTCGAGGCGTACGTCGTAGTCCTCGATCTTCAGCAGTCCGGCACGGGCGGTGGCCTCGTCACGGCGCAGGGGCAGGCTCTGGGTGCTCACGTCGCACAGGCTAACTGGCGGATGGCAGTCTTACCCCATGACTTCTGATGCGGCAGACCAGCGCTCGGTATCTCTGGAGAAGATCGGCGAGCACCGCTTCCGCGCGATCAACGCGCGCGGCGGCACCGTGGTGATCGGCCACGGCGACGACCCCGACTTCACACCGGTCGAGCTGCTCCTCGCGGCCCTGGCCGGCTGCAGCGCTCTGGACGTCGACTTCATCACCGCCAAGCGGTCCCCGATGGAGACGTTCGAGGCACTCGCGGCGGCCACCAAGATCCGCGACGAGCAGGGCAACCGCCTCGTCGACATCTCGGTCACCTTCGACATCACCTTCCCCGAGGGCGAGGCCGGCGATACCGCCCGCAAGGTCCTCCCGGACGCCATCAAGAAGTCCGAGACCCGGCTGTGCACCGTCGGCCGCACCGTCGCCGTCGGCACCCCGGTGACCTACGGCGAGGGCGCCCTCTCCTAGCCCGTCTCGGCGATCACGGGAGCAGGAGGGCGGAGTCGCCGAACTCGTGCCACAGATAGCCGTCAGCGGCGGCGGCGTCATAGGCCGCCTGGGTGAGCTCGGGGCCGGCGACCGCCTCGACCAGGAGCAGATGGCTGGCCTGCGGGTCGTGCCAGCCGGTGATGAGCCCGTTGACGACGTACGGCGGGTTCGCCGGTGTGATGACGCGGTCGGTCCACCCGCTCGCCGCCCTGACCGCGCCCGTCGCGGGGATGACCGCCGACTCGAGGGCTCGGGTGACGGTGGTGCCGGCCGCGACGACGCGGCCACCGGCGTATCTGGTCTGCTCCACCAGCCGTGCCGTGGTCTCGGAGACCTCGAACCACTCCGCGCCGGGGGCCTCGCCGGCCTCCTGGGAGGAGACGCCGGTGTGCAGGGTGATGGGCGCGATCTGGATCCCGCGGGTGACCAGCTCGGTGACCAACGGGTGGGTGAACGGGCGTGCCGCCGACGGCATCTCGGCGCTCCCGGGGCGGTGCCCGAAGATCGTCTGGTAGGCGGAGAGCGGGTAGCGCCGGTCGAGATAGCCGTACGCGATCGGGCGGCCGGCATGCTCGAGCTCGGCGGCAACGTCGCCGGTGACCCGGGCGCGCCACAGCCGGTTGCCTTCGCCGGTGGGGGAGGAGGCGCGACCGTCGGGGTAGGGCTCCCGCAGCGTGACCCGGAGGCCCGCGGTCACGACCACGTCGCCCTCGGCGGCGTCGAGCACGGACCGGGAGGCGTCCGGAGCCGAGCGGATCTCCACGGCCCAGCCGGTGTCGAGACGCTGAGCGAGGTGGAGGACGACCCGGCCGCGGCCGACCATGTCGGCATCGAGCTGGCGCGCCTCGGTCACCGAGTCGTTGACCACGACCAGGTCGCCGGGGGAGAGGTGGTCGGCGAGGTTGCGGAACCGCGCATGTCGTACGCCGCCGGGTTTCGCCACCAGGAGGCGTACGCCGTCGCGCTCGAGCCCGCGCCACTCCGCGGGCGCGGGGGCCGTGGTGTCGTCGGGAAACGGGAAGGTGGTCGTCGGTCGTTCGGCGAGCATCGTCATCGGGTGGCTCCAAGCTGTGCGAGATCGGTGGCGCGGTAGCGCCCGGTCGGCTCGTCGCCGGCGAGCAGCGCGAGCAGGTGCGGAACGACCGATTCCGGTAGCGGTCGGTCGGAGATGTCCTCGCCGGGGAAGGCGTCCTGGTGCATGGCGGTACGCATGTCGCCGGGGTCGACGGCGTACGCGCGAATGCCGTTCTCCTCGCCGAGGGTGAGGATCAGGTGGTCGAGCGCGGCCTTGCTCGCGGCGTACGTTCCCCAGGTCGGGTAGTGCTCCACCGCCGCGTCGCTCGAGATGCCGACGAGGGTCCCGCGCGAGGCGATCAGGTAGGGGAGGAGTCGCTGGGTCAGGGTGAGCGGGGCGAGCAGGTTCGTCTCGAGCACGCGCGAGAAGAGGCTTTCGGGGACCTCGGCCAGGGGAAGCATGGGACCGAGCTCGCTGGCGTTGTGCACGAGCAGGTCGAGGCGTCCGTGCCGGGCGACGGCGGCGGCGATCGCGTCCTGATGGTCGAGGTCGCGTACGTCCCCGCTCAGCGTCGTCACCCGAGAGTTGCCCGGCAGCGCGGCATGGAGACGGTCCGCGTCGCGGGCGTCGGTGACGACGTTCCAACCCTTGTCGATGAGGGAGGTCGCGAGGGCGAGTCCTAGCCCCGCGGATCCGCCGGTGATGACGGCTACTTCGTTGTCTGATCTGTTCATGCCCCCTAGGATTCAACCTAAAGTGAACTTGAGATCAAGGGCTGTGACAGAAAAGAGTGAGATGAACACCCACGACCTGCTCACGATGGGCGAGGTGACCCGGCGCAGTGGCTATGCGGCCTCCGCGGTGCGCTACTACGAGAGCCAGGGCCTGATCCAGGCCGAACGATCGGCCGGGGGACAGCGTACGTTCGAGCGCAGCGTCCTGCGCCGCCTCGCCTTCATCAGGGCGGCCGCCAACGTCGGGCTGTCGCTGGACGAGATCAAGGCCGAGCTCGACTGCCTGCCGGGGGACCGGACGCCCACCAAGGCCGACTGGGCCCGGATGTCCAGGCACTGGCGCCGACGCCTCGAGGAGCAGATCCACGCCCTCGAGCGCCTCCGCGACAACCTCGACTCCTGCATCGGCTGTGGCTGCCTCTCCCTGCAGCGCTGCGGCATCTCCAACCCGGGTGACGCCGCCGCCGCCCAGAGCACCGGCGCCGCGTACCTCCCCAAGGTCCTGCGCCGCGACCCTCCCCGCCGCCGGGCCTGAATCAGCCGAGGCGTCAACTGCGTCGGCCGAGTTGGCACGCAGGTGCCGACTCGGCCGACCGGAGTGACGCTTCGCCCGACGTGCCTGACGCCTCGGGGAGAGGTGATCAGCCGACGGTGATGTTCTCGAACTCGACGGGAGTCTTGGGGGCGCCGGTGCCGTCGGGGCCGGCCTCGGCCACGCCGGCCTCGCCGACCTCCTGGAGGGTCTTGATGGCGGCCTCGTCGAGGGTGCCGAAGACGGTGTAGGCGGGCGGGAGCTGGGTGTCGCCGAACACCATGAAGAACTGGCTGCCGCCGGAGTTGGGCTGACCGGTGTTGGCCATCGCAAGGGTGCCGGCGGGGAAGGTGTCGCTGTCCTCGAACTCGTCGGGGATCGTGTAGCCCGGGCCGCCGGTGCCCTCGCCGGTCGGGTCGCCGCACTGCAGCAGCTCGAAGCCGGGGTTGGCGCCGAGGCGGTGGCAGCTGGTGCCGTCGTAGTAGTCCTGCGAGGCCAGCGAGAGGAACGAGTTGACCGTGCACGGCGCCTTGTCGGCGTCGAGGGTGATCGCGAGCGGGCCGACGGAGGTGTTGATGGTGGCGGCGACCTTGCCGGTGTACTGCGCGGTCTTCTCGGGCTGGTCCACCTCCTTGGAGGCGCCCATCGGGTCCTCGGTGTAGTCGCAGCTCGTCGTGCCGGGCTTCACGATCGACTTCCAGTCGCTGGACTCGCTCGACTTCGGGCCCTTGCTCTCCTCGGCGCCGGCGGAACCGGACCCGCCGTCGTCGGAACCACAGGCGGACAGCGTCAGGAGCAGGGCAGCGGCGGCTACGGCCGGGAGCGCACGAGAAGGCATGCCCAGATGCTAGGGGAGCGGTCCGAACGATCCCTCGACGGACCCCACGCGGCGATGCCGCCGGCGTCCGTCGCCAGCATCGGAGCCACGCACTATCGCACACCTTGGTTGCTTGCCGCGATACTGCACCTGCCCCACCGCACCCGCTCGCCACGACGAGGCAAGGGCTCGGCTAACCTCCAGCCGTGCCTGCGCTCTCCCTGCGTTTCGAGCTCGACGACCTGACCCGTCCCGAGGTGATCCGGCTCCTGGAGGAGCACCTCGAGGACATGTACGCGGTGAGCCCGGCCGAGTCGGTGCACGCACTCGACCTCGAGGCTCTGAAGGTGCCCGAGATCGCGTTCTGGTCGGCCTGGGACGGAACCGAGCTCGTCGGCTGCGGTGCGCTCAAGTCATTGGATGAGGGCGATGTCGAGCTGAAGTCGATGCGCACCTCGACCCATGCCCGCGGCCGCGGCATCGCGACCGCGCTGCTCCAGCACCTCATCGAGCAGGCGCGGTCCGCTGGTGGCCGCCGGATCCTCCTCGAGACCGGGAGCGAGGACTTCCATGCTCCCGCCAGGCGCCTCTACGCGGGCAACGGCTTCACCGAGCGCCCGCCTTTCGGCAGCTACGTGCTCGATCCCAACTCGGTCTTCTTCGAGCTCTCGCTGTAGTCGTCGACAGAGGGAGCAGCCCGCCGGAACAGCAGGTTGTCGAGAGAGAGCTTGGTGCGGCGTACGACGATCAGGTAGACCGCGATCGCGAGCCAGCCCAGGTCGCGCAGGGTGTCGGCGAGATAGGCGGGGTCGGCCGAGGCGCCGCCGCCACCGAAGCAGCCGCAGTCGATGTTGAGCCCGCGCGCCCACGCCGAGGTGATCCCGACGAGGAACGAGCACAGGCCGAGCGCCGTCGCCACCGCCGCCGTCCGGGTGAACAGCCCGAGGATCAGCAGCGCGCCGAGTACGATCTCGGCGATCGGCATGGCGATGGCGTACGCCGGGGCCAGCTGCCACGGCAGCAGCTGGTAGCCGCGCACCGCCTGCTCGGTGATCGCCGGCTCGGGCAGCTTGGCCAGCCCGGCGGCGAGGAATACGAAGCCGAGGTAGAGGCGGCCGGCGAGACCGATCCAGCCCAACAGGTCAGCACGTGTCCTCATGAGAGCACCACCCAGGAGGTGCGCAGGACGCCGAAGACGACGAACGCCGCGACCAATCCGTAACCGGTCCACAACAGCGGCGCCGGCGAGACCTCGTCCCGGATCTCACGCCGCACGAACCACACCCCGAGCGCCAGCACGGCCACGGAGACCGCGACCAGCCCGACGACGTACCCAACCTCGTTCACGTCGCCAGCGTGCCACAGTCGAGGCCCGCAACCACCGCCCGGACGCCCGCCTTCAGCGCATCTTCAGCCTGCGAGCCGCCTTCTCAGGAAACTGAGGGCTGCAGCCACCACGGGCTCGTGTAGGCGATGCCCAGGTCGTTGCACGGGTGGCCCTCCGGGCCCGGGGTCGCATTGGCCTGCGTCGGGTCGCTGACCCGCAGCAGCACCCAGTCGCCGTCGTCGACCGAGACCGGCACGGTCACCGAGATCGGGTCGCCGACGCGGAACGCCACGACGTCGGCCACGACAGGCACCGACGGGCCCGGGCGCAGCACCTGCATGTGGAGCTCCCGGCCGACCCACTCCTCGTCGCGGGCCAGGTCGAGGGTGAACCGCAGGTCACCACCACGGCCGGGGACCACCGAGCCCATCCGGTGCTCCACGCCGTCCAGCGTGGCCACCGCGTCGACCCGGAGTCCCGAGGTGCGCGTGGCGAAGAACCGCCGCGCCCGCATCGCCTCGAAGACGCCGGCGCGGTCGTGGGAGGCGACCCACAGCCCGGTGCGCCCCTTGCCCTCCGGGTGGCCCCAGTCGGTGCCGTGCTCGTCGGTGACCCCGCTGATCCCGGTGCGCCAGCCGGCGTTGAGGCACTGACACAGGGGAGAGGTCTTGCCGTCGGCAAAGCCCTCGAAGAGGTAGTCGTCGCCGCGGTTGAACATCTCCAGCGACACCATCCGCTCCCGGGCCCGCGCGTCGTAGCGGAACTCCTGGAACCGGAACGGCTCGCGCCCGGGATGGTTGAAGCCGGCGATCCCATCGGCCCCGCCGTCAATCAGCGGCGTGGAAGGCGAGCGCATCAGCCAGTCGAAGAACGGCCGCATCGCGCCGACGTCGACGATGTCGGTGAAGTGCTCGCTTCCCCACACGTTGATATGACCCAACAACGGCTCCGACCACTCGAAGCCACGGATCGCGGTGAAGGTGCCGTCGGCGTTGGCCGCGTCGGCCAGATCCCGGGTCCGCGCCCAGTCCGAGCGGGTGATGCCGCCGATCTGCTTGTACGCCGCCGGCAGCAGCCCCGCGAGCGCATCCCCGAGGATGTGGTCGGAGACGGTGGCATGGTCGGTGAGCGCCGCGACGTCCAGCCCGGCGCTCCGCATCGAGTCGAAGGCGAGGTCCGGGTCGCCGTTGCCGTCCGACATCAGCGTGTGGTTGTGCAGGTCGGCATGGACAAGCGTGGTCCCGGACGAGAGCCGCGACATCCGGCTCGCCCCGACACCGGCCCGGGCGGTCGCCGAGGCCGCCGCACCCGTGAACGACGAGGACATCGACGCCAGCAGGAGCCCCGCTCCCGCCGCTCCCAGCGCCGTACGCCGCGTGAGCGGCCCGTTCATCGACCGAAAAGTCCCGTGCTGCTGTCCGTGTCCGAGGCACATGGCCCCTATTTGACGCAGATCCCAGCAGCGTACGGGAGGCTTTCAGATCACAGGTCGGTGAAGTCCGCGTAGAGACAGGCATGGTCGGAGGCGGCGTGCTGCTCCGCGGTCAGCGTCGGGAACAGGTCCCAGGGGTCCTTGGTCCGCGGCCCGTGCCACACGCCCTTGCGGAAGACGCCGCCACCGGTCTGCTTCGCGCTCAGCGCGGGGGAGAGGAGCAGGTAGTCGATCTTGTCGTCCTCGTTGCCGGAACCGTAGGTCCCGCGGCGGTGGTTCCAGTCCCAGTTCGCGTGCTCGCTGGCGTCCACGAGCCCGGAGACCGACAGCAGCGGCTCCAGCGACCCGCCTCCGGGGGAGTCGTTGAGATCGCCGGCGACGCAGACGTGCTCGATCCCCTCCTCGAGCAGCCCCTGGTAGATCTCCGCGACCCGCTTCGCCTGCCGGCCGCGCCGCTTGGCGCCCTGCCGGTCACCCTTCTCCGAGTAGCCCTTGGACTTGAAGTGGTTGGCGAGCACCACGATCCGCGCGCCGCTGGGAGCATCGAGGTGATACTCGCAGCAGTCGCGGGAGAAGACCACGCCCTCCTCGTCGCGGTCGAAGATGTGGGTGCGGATCTGCACCAGGCGATAGCCGTCGCCGACCATCACACCGACGTCGATGCCGCGCTCGTCGTTGCCCTCCACGACCATCACCTGCTCGTACGCCTCGGCGCCGACCTCCGGCAGCAACGTCTGGGAGAACATGTGCAGCCCCGGCCGGTCGTCGGCCTCGACGACCACCGCGACCTCGGCCCGCAGCTCGGCGAAGACGCGTGCGGTGTTCTCCGTGGCGATCTCGTCGACGGCGGTCGTCTTGAGCTCGACGAACCCGACCCAGTCGTTGCGTCCCTTGGCGACCAGCTGCACCGGCCCCGACCGCGGGCGTTTGAGCAGCGCGCCGCGCATCTTCCGCAGCCGCGCGAACTCGCCCTCGTCGCTCTTGAGGAGGCCGAGCTTCTCGAGGTTGTCCAGGATCTCCTGCTCGTCGCCCTGATAGCTGGGCTGGGCAAGGAGCGTGGAGACGCGGGAGTGGGCGGTCAGGACCGCTCGCCGCGTCGTAGCGTCAGCTTCGTCGGTGTCCATCGCCTTCGGCCGGGCGAAGAGGTTCTCGACGTTGAACGATGCGAGTCGCATCCCTCCAGGCTAGGCCACCCGACCGGTCACCGGGTCACGATCGGTGAGGCAGTAGATCTGTCCGTACGGCGCCCGCATCACCGTCCACCACTCGAAGACGCCGACGGTCTCGGCGCCGAGTGCCTCGTGACGGCAGGTCTCCGTGGCCCGGTGGGCGACCGCGAGGTCGGGATGGGCGCGGACCTCGCCGTCCTCGTCCTCGAGCCGCTGCAGAAGGATCCGGAGCCCGCCGTGCGGATCGGGGTCGGCGAGGCGTACGAACTCGGGGGTCTTGGCCGGCTCGGGAGTCCGTCCGGTGACCTCTGCCCAGAACGCCACCTCCTGCGCCCAGCGCGAGCGTGGGATGTCGATGCACACCTGGTCCAGCACCCGCTCGGGCTCTGAGCGCGCGAAGTGCGGGTGGGATCCCTCGGGGAGGGTGTGGCAGAAGAGCAGCCCGCCGGGGGAGCGCATGACCGGGACGTCCTCGTACGTCCACGCCGGGCTCGCGCCCGAGGACTCCGACCGCTCGACCGCGACCGCACGATCGAAGGCGTCGAGGTCGAGATGGATCCGTGGTGTGGTGTCGGCGATGGCCTGCATCTTCAGCCAGGCGTCGCCCTCCTGCGGCACGAGGGTGAGGAACTGGCCGTCCTCGCCACGAGGCGCCGAGAGCGCCCAGCCCGTCGCCGCCGACCAGAAGCCGACCGCCTCCTCCCACTGCTCACGCGGGACGTCGAGGAAGAGATGGAACCAGGCAGGTACGCCGGCGGTGCTCATGCCCGGAGACTACGCGCGCCTGGCGGCGTACGCAGTCCCAAAATCAGCTACGCCGGGGCGCACCGCGAATGCGGCACACCCCGGCGTAGCGCGGGATCAGGCCTGCAGAGAGATCCCGAACTGTACGTTGCCGGAGTCGTCCATCCCGGCGTCGAGGACCTTGTCGTCGAGCTCGGCGGCGGCGCCCTGGTCGAGGAAGACCCGCGCGCCCTCCTGCTCGATGACCTGGTCCTCCGCCTCGGCGGTCGGGACGAGGGCGGCGCTCAATGCGCCGTCCGGTTCTGCGTTGGAGGCGAGCCGGAGGCCGGCGCCCTGGGACTGCTCGGAGATCGAGCGGACGATGGTGGTGGCGTTCTCGGTCAGCTGAAGCATGTCGAGATCTTCCATGGTTGGGTACGGAGTACCCGCTCCACCATTCCTCACAGTTCGGCCTCGTTCAAGCCCGGCATGCCGGGTTCAGGCGTCCCAGCCCTCCGGACGGAGCTTCTTCGGGAGCTTCGAGACGATCGTGGCGTACGACTCGTCGACCGCCTCCAGGATCTCCTCGTCAGGGATCGCACCGCCCCAGGCCAGGTCGTTCCAGCCCGAGCGTCCGATGTATCCGGTGACAGTCGCATCGTCGGGATAGCGCAGCAGCCACTCGTCGGCGATCTCCCGGGAGGCACCGCACTTCAGCCCCACCTTCGCGGCCCCGAGGAATGCGAAGATCTTGCCGCGCTCATCCGGTCCGACCTTGATCACCGGGTGCTCGTGCTCCCACGGGTTGTCCGGCCAGGCACCGGGCTTGGTGAGGCAGTAGGCCTGCAGCGACGAGACGTCCATGGCACCCATGGTGCCATCGACGACGCGCGGTTCGGCGCCGTGATTTCGGGTGGGTCAATTGCTGTGTCGCGGGCCTAGAATGTTGGCCAAGGACAGTCGTTCTTCCTTTGGCATGGGGCTGAGGAGGTGAATCAAAATGTCGTCTGAAAACCTGTCCATTCAGGAACACCCCGACATCGCGGCACTCCGAGACCGGTTCGATCTGACCGGGTCCACCGCCACCGCTCAGGTGGTCGACGGTGTCACGATGCTGGCCGGCCTCTATCTGGCCGTCTCGCCGTGGATCGTGGGCTTCAACACCACGGCGTCGCCTCTGATGGTCAGCAACCTGATCGTCGGTATCACGGTTGCTCTGTTGGCGCTCTGCTTCGCGTCGGCGTTCGGCCGCACGCACGGTCTGGCCTGGACCGTGCCGTTCATGGGTGCTTGGGCGATCATCTCGCCGTGGCTCATGAGCGGCGTCGACACGACCGGCGCGATGATCACGTCCAACGTGATCGTCGGAGCGGTCATCATGCTGTGCGGGCTCGGCTCGTCCGGGTTCGGCACGCTGTTCAATCCGCGTCGGTAGCGCCCGCGGACTCGTCATCGCATCGACCGGCCGAGCGAGGAGCGCTCGGCCGGCCCCGAGCTGCCCTGACCAGCTCAGCCCAGATCAGCCCAGGTCGGCGCCGTAGACCTTGGTGACCGCGATGGTGATGAGCACGCGTCGGTCCTCGACCATCACCTCGCGGTACTCCTCCCAGTCGGGGTGCTCACCGGCGCCTCGGCGGTAGTAGTCGACGAGCGCCTCCACCTCCGGGCCGTCGGGTGAGGTGCCGGGTCCGGTCAGCGTGACCGTGCCCTCGGCCGTCGCCCAGGACCGCCCGCCGGGTCCGTCGACCTCGAGCGCAGCCCGCGCGTCGCGGCGGAGGTTCTTCGTCTTCACCAGCCCCTCGCGGGTGGAGATCAGGATCTCGCCGCGCTCACGGTCGTAGAACTGCCACACGGGTGAGAGCTGTGGCAGCCCGTTCGCCTTGATCGTGGCCAGGATCCCGTGGCGGGTGGTGGCGAGCAGTTCGTGCGGATCGAACGTCATGTCGACCCGAACGCATCGACGTACGACTTCCTTCCCAAGGACCATCCGAAATTCGGAGGTGCACCGCGCGTGGGTCGGCTAGGTTGCCGAGACCCCGCACCGAAGGAGACCCCGCATGCGTGCATTGATCAGTCGGCTTCTGGTGGCGATGGGGCTGGTATCCCTGCTCCTCGTCACACCCGGCAACCCCGCGACCGCCGCCGAGGACGACATCCTCGACCGCCTGCTCGCCATCGACGGCGTCAGCCTGATCCAGGAGAAGCCGGTCGCCGGCTACCGCTACTTCGTCCTGAACTTCACCCAGCCCGTGGACCACCGCAAACCCCACGGCGACACCTTCCAGCAGCGGTTCACCGTGCTCCACAAGGACACCGCCCGCCCGACCGTGTTCCAGACCAGCGGCTACAACGTCTCGACCAACCCCGGCCGCAGCGAGCCGACCCGCATCATCGACGGCAACCAGGTCTCGATGGAATACCGGTTCTTCACCCCGTCGCGCCCCGACCCGGCCGACTGGGACGACCTCGACATCTGGCAGGCCGCCAGCGACCAGCACGCCATCTTCAAGGCGCTGAAGCCGATCTACTCCGCCAACTGGCTCGCCACCGGCGGCTCCAAGGGCGGCATGACCGCCACCTACTTCGAGCGGTTCTACCCCCGTGACATGGACGGCATCGTCGCCTACGTCGCGCCCAACGACGTGGTCAACCGCGAGGACTCCGCCTACGACGACTTCTTCGCCACCGTCGGCACCGCGGACTGCCGCGACCGCCTCAACGGCGTCCAGCGCGAGGCGCTCGTCCGCCGCGAGGCGCTGAAGGCGACCTACGCCGACCTCGCCGAGACCGAGGGCTACACCTTCGACACCGTGGGCAGCCTGGACTCTGCCTACGAGATGGTGGTGCTCGACTACGTCTGGGCCTTCTGGCAGTACGCCGGCACGAGCCAGTGCGCCGACATCCCTGCCGACGCGGCGACCGCCACGGACCAGGAGATCTGGGACTCGATCGACTACTACTCGGGTTTCGGGTTCTACACCGACCAGGGTCTGAGCCCCTACACGCCCTACTACTACCAGGCCGGCACCGAGCTCGGTGCGCCGACGATCGGCTTCCCGCACATCGAGGACGACCTGATCCGCTACGGCTACCAGCCGCCGCGAAGCTTCGTCCCGCGTGACATCGACATGCGGTTCGACCCGTCCGCGATGCGCGACGTCGACTCCTGGGTGCGCAAGCACGCCCACCAGATGCTCTTCGTCTACGGCGAGGCCGACCCGTGGGGTGCCGAGCGCTTCCGCCCGGGTCGGAAGGCGACCGACTCCTACGTCTTCACCGCGCCGGGGATGAACCACGGTGCCAACGTGGCGGGCCTGGTCGCCGACGAGCGCGAGCTCGCCACCGCCCGGATCCTGGAGTGGGCCGGCGTGGCGACCGCCGCGGTCGAGGCCGACGCGTCGAAGGCGAAGCCGCTGGCGACGTACGACGCCAAGCTCGACAAGCGTGACCTCAGGCGGGAGCCGATGCTGCGCTGACCCGGGCCTCGCCGAGGTCAGAGCGAGAGCAGCCCCAGCGCGAGCGCGGCGACCGAGGTGAGGGTGAGAGCGACCGTGGGCACGGAGCCCTTGGCGTCGCCGGCACGCAGATGGGTGATGATCGCGCCGACGAAGTAGAGCGCGAGCGCCCCTGCGGCCGCGACGCCGAGGGCTCCGACCCAGATACCGACGACGAGGCCGATGGCGCCGAGCAGGAGCAGGGTGCCGAGAAGGGGGACGTGCTTGGCGGCGACGCCGAGCCCACCCAGCTGCTCGACCAGGGCCGGCTGTCTGGTCACCTTGGCCATTCCGGAGGCCAGGCAGGCGAGGGCGAGCAGGGACGAGACGACGATGTACGCGATGGACACGCGTGTACTCCTTGGGCTGACCCGCTTGGGCGGGTGATCTCGAGGCCGGCCCGATGAGCCGACAACCGCAGAGTCTGGGTGGCGCGACACAACGTTGCAACTGGCACATTAGCAACTTATCCTGAGTAAGTGACCGTGGATGACGTACAGATCGACGGAAGGTCGTGCGCGATCTTTCAGCGCACGCTCGAGCGCGTCGGGCAACGCTGGTCGGGTGCGGTCCTCTTCGCGTCCGTGGCCGGCGCACGCCGCTTCGGGGAATACCGCCGCGCCGTCGAGGGCATCTCCGACCGGATGCTCGCCCTCCGCCTCAAAGAGCTCGAGCGCGACGGTTTCCTGGTGCGGGAGGTGATCCCGTCGACACCGGTTCAGGTCCTCTACCGGCCGACCCCCGCCGGGGCGGAGCTCATCGCCGCACTCCAGCCGCTGGGCGAGTGGGGCCACAAGCACCTCGCGGAGCTGTCACTAGAGTGAGGCCGCGTGAGCGGCGAGGCGATGCGATATCCCGCCTTCGTGCGCTACTGGACCGCCTCCACGACAGGATCCTTCGGCACCGCCGTCTCGACCGTCGCGATCCAGGTGCTCGTCGTCCAGGTCCTGGTCGCGACGCCCGCGGAGGTGGGCGTCGTCAACGCCGCCAGAGTGCTGCCGTACGCCTTCCTCGGAGTCTTCGCCGGCGTCCTGGTCGACCGGGTCCGGCGCAAACCGATGCTGGTCTGGTCGAACGCCGCGCAGGCGGTGGCCCTGCTCGCCATCCCGGTGCTCTGGCTGGTCGACGCCCTCACGCTGCCCGTGGTGGCCGCGGTGCTCTTCGTGGTCGGAGCCCTCTCGGTCCTCGAGATGGCGGCTCGGCAGTCCTTCCTCCCTCGCCTGGTGCCACGGGGCGCACTGCTCTCGGCCAACGCCCGCATCGACCAGGGTGACACCGTCGCGCTGACGTCCGGGCCGGCGCTGGGCGGCGGGATGGTCGCCGTCATCGGGGCGCCGTTCACTGTCCTCGCCGACGCGCTGACCTGCGCGCTCGGGGCGGTGATGAACGCGCGCGTACGCGTCGAGGAGCCGGCGCTGCCGCGCCGGCCGAGCACGCCCGCCGACGTCCTCGGCGACGTCGCCGCCGGCATCCGCTTCATCTACCGCCACCGCACCATCGCCCCGCACGCGATCTCCACCCACATCTGGTTCGTCGGCAACGCCGTGGCGGTGACGGCGTTCGCGCCGTTCGCGCTCCGCGAGATGGGGCTCGGGGTGGTGGCGTACGGCATCGTGCTCGCGTTCACCGGTGTCGGCGGGTTGCTCGGAGCGCTGCTCGCCGTGAAGGCCGGGCGTCGGCTCGGGGCCGGGGGAGCGATGGTGCTCGGCTACGCGGCCGCGCCGGTGGCGTGGGGATGCGCCGCACTGGCGCCGCCCACGGTGGCCGGCGCCGTCGTCCTCGGTGCCGCTCAGGTGCTCGTCGGGTTCGGGATGGGGGTCGAGAACGCCAACTCGCTGGGCTATCGGCAGTCCGTGACGCCGGACGAGCTGCAGGGGCGGATGAACGCGACCATCCGGTCCGCGAACCGCACCTGCGCGGTGGTGGGCGCGCTGGCCGGCGGGATCGTCGCCCAGCTGCTGGGGCTCCGCCCGGCGCTGTGGGTAGCGGTGGCACTCTTCGTCGTCGCAGCCGTGGTCGTGGTCGGCTCGCCGTTACGTACCGCCCGTCACGATTCCCGTCCCGACTGAGGGCTTGTCTTCGAGCGCACTCGAAGACATAGCGTCTGAGGTATGGATCTTGGACTCCACTACTTCACGTTCACCCACCCCGAGTGGGAGACCACGCTGGCCGACAAGCTGACCGAGACGGCCCGCATCGCGGACGAGGGCGGCGTCGACCTGCTCACCGTCATGGACCACTGGTTCCAGATGGAGCAGGCCGGCGGCCCCTTCGAGCCGATGCTCGAGGGCTACACCACGCTGGGCTACCTGGCCGGGATCACCGACAACGTGCGTCTCAGCCTGCTCGTCACCGGGGTGACCTACCGCCACCCGGGGCTGCTCGCCAAGATCGTCACCACCCTCGACCGGCTCTCCGGTGGCCGGGCGCTGCTGGGCATCGGGGCGGCGTGGTACGAGCGTGAGCACCAGGGTCTCGGCGTGCCGTACCCGCCGACGGCCGAGCGGTTCGAGCGCCTGGAGGAAACCCTGGAGATCTGCCGCCAGATGTGGTCGGAGAACGACGGCGCCTACGAGGGCAAGCACTACCAGCTCGCCGAGACGATCTCGCTCCCGCAGCCGGTCAACGGCACCGTCCCGGTGCTGATCGGCGGTGGTGGCGAGAAGAAGACGCTGCGCCTGGTCGCGAAGTACGGCCAGGGCACCAACCTCTTCGGCGCTCCCAGCCCCGAGGCCGTCGAGACGGTCCGGCACAAGCTCGAGGTGCTGCGCGGCCACTGCGACGACCTCGGCACCGACTACGACGCGATCGAGAAGACGATGCTCTTCCAGGGCCCCTCGGTCGAGGACCCGGACGCCTTCTTGGCGTCGATGGAGGAGTACGCCGCTCTGGGCATCACGCTCGTCGGGCTGATGCCGACGCCGTACGTCGACCCGGTTCCGTGGACCACCTCGCTCGTGGACCTGGTGCCGCGGCTGAAGGAGATCTAGGAAGCCCGATCTCGTCCGAGACACCCACGCCGAGGGTGGCGTTGGTGCGTGATCCGATGACCCGGATCAGTTAGGTTTTCGATTGTTCATTGATGAATTGATCGGAGACCGCTCAGTTGATGGCGAAAACATACGTTTCAACGGCTGTTGTCGTCGCAGGGCTCGCGCTCGGAGCCGGCATTCTCGGCAGCGGTGCGGGCCCGGCGTCGGCCGCCACCGGCTCGCTCAACCCGATGGGTGTGAACGGACTGTTCACGATCGTGACCACCGCGGACGCGACCATGGGCAACGGCGAGCTGGAGGGCTCCCTCGCGGTCGGGGGCGACGTACGTTTCCCGAACGGCACGTATCCGATCATCCACAGCTCGGGTCTGACCCCGACGGACTACGACATCCCCGTCGTCGCCGGTGACCCCACGCGCCTGCTGACCGGCGGCACCTTCGTGCCCGGAAACAACGGCGAGGTCACCGTCGACTCCCGTGGTTACGTCAACGACGCCCAGCGCGGGTTCGTCAAGATCGGCGACCTCACCGACCTGCAGGTGACCGAGCGCGGGGCCGGCGCGATCTGGGTCGCCAATGGACCCTCCGGCACCGAGCAGGGCATCTACAACCCCAACCAGCTCTACAACGGCGGCGAGCCCGCCTCCCGTGTCGGTGCCCCGGGGGCGTACGACGCCTACTTCGCCGACCTCGAGGTCTCTTCCGACGACGCCACCGAGTGTCTGACCGAGCTCACCCCCGTCGAGAGCGACGAGGTGCACGTGAGCACGCTCAGCCCGGGCGGCAATGCCGCCGAGATGACCGTCGACCTCGAGGCGGGCAAGACCAACGTCCTCGAGATCCCGTACGCCCAGCTCAGCACCTTCAGCGTGCTCCGGACCACCGGTGCGGCCCTCGCTGCCGACACCCCGCTGGTCGTGCGCGTCGTCGGCGCGCCCGACGGCGCGACGATCGACCTGCCCCAGTTCGCCGGCACCGAGAGTCCCAACGCCGACCAGCCCAACCCCGTCGCACCGTACGTCCTCTACGACTTCTCCTCCTACGCCGAGGGCACCTCGCTCACCATCGGCGGCGACACGCTGGTCTCGGGCTCCATCTACGCCCCCGGGCTCGACCTGACCGTCGATGTCGGCACGCCGGTCGAGGGCCAGATCTTCACTGACACCCTGACGACTGGCGGCGGTGAGATCCACCATTACCTGTTCCTCGGCGAGGTGAGCTGTGGCGACGTGGAACCCAGCCCGTCGCCGACGGAACCCACGCCAACAGAACCGACCCCGACAGATCCGACCCCGACGGAACCCACGCCCACGGACCCCACCCCGAGCGAGAGCCCCTCGGAGCCCGCCCCGACCGAGTCTCCTTCCGAGCCCGAGCAGAGCGACGCCGTGCCATCCGCTCCGGCGGACTCGTCGGGTCCTGAGGTCTCGACGTCGCCCGTTGGCTCCGAGACGCTGCCCGCCACCGGTTCGCCGGTGAGCGTGCTCGGCGTCGCCATCGGCGTGGCCCTTCTGTCCGGCGGAGCCCTGCTGATCATGTTCGCCCGTCGTCAGCGCAGCTGAGCCGCCCGGGAAGCACGGTCAGATCGGAGTCTGGGCGAGCCCGAAGCCGATGGACGCGAACAGCAGCCCCATCCCGGCGAAGACGACCCCGAAGACGATCGCACAGCCGGTGCCTCCGCCTGTTCCTGCGATCATCGACTTCGACGGGTCGAGCGGGTTGATCACGATGCTCAGCGGCGGCACGGTGCCGTCCAGCCGGAACCGACGGTCGGGCAGCGTTCCCGAGCTCGCATACTCGCTCCCGTCGGGACCGCGATACTCGTAGTGCGCGACCAGGCGCGTACGGCTCCCGTGCTCACCGCTCGAGGTCGTCCGCGTCTCGATCTCACGGATCGTCGCCTCCCACGGCGTCCACGACGAGAGCCGTTGCCGGCTGATGATCGACCAGACCACCATCCACACCCCGATACCCGCGAACAGCAGGCCCATCCCCGCGAAGATCCAGCCGAAGAACATCCGTGTCTCCCATCGCCCGAGGCGAGAGCCGCCCGATGGCAGGAGGCTACGTCACCGCACGGCGCAGGGTGGCGGCGATGACGGCACGTGTCTCGGCGGGGTCCACGACGTCGTCGATCTCGAGCATCCGGGCGGCGTTGAGCGCGCTGGCCTGCTTGCGGTACTCCTCGGTGAGCGCGATGACCCGCTCCTCGCGCTCCGCCTCGGGCATCGTGGCGAGCTCGGCCGCCATGGAGAGACGTACGGCGCCCTCCAGGCCCATCGGGCCGAGGTGGGCGTCGGGCCAGGCGACGGTGAGCAGCGGGCGATGGGTGCTGCCGCCGAGCATCGCCTGAGCGCCGAGGCCGTAGCCACGGCGCAGGACCACCCCGACCAGCGGGGTCGACAGCTGTGCGCCGGCGACGACCATCCGGGACGCATGACGGACCAGGCCGCCGCGTTCGGCCTCGGGACCGACCATGAACCCCGGGGTGTCGACCAGCGAGACCACCGGGAGGCCCCAGCGCCCGCAGAGTGCGAGGAAGTCGGCGGCCTTCACCGATGCGTCGCTGGTGAGGGCACCCGCGAGGTGCGTCGACTGGTTGGCGAGCACGCCGACCGCGATCCCGTCGATCCGGGTGAACGCGGTGACGAGCTCGGGTGCGAATCCCTCACGGAGCCACGTCACCGAGTCGAGGTCGGCCAGCGCCTCCACCACCGGGCGTACGTCGAAGACCTCGCGGTCGTTGTGGGGGAGGAGGGTCCGGAGGATGCCCTGGTCGTCGGCCTCGCCCTGCTCGCGCGCGGGTTCGAGACCGGCGAGGATGCCGCGTACGGCCTCGACGGCCTCCGCCTCGTCGGCGACGAGCACGTCGATGACACCGTTGGCGGCCTGCTCGTCGGCCGGGCCGATCTCCTCGGGGGAGAACGTGCCCAGCCCACCGCCGGCGATCATCGCCGGACCGGCCATGCCGAGGTTGGCGTCGGGGGTCGCGATGCGGAGGTCGGCACAGCCGGCGAGGACCGCGTTGCCGGCGAAGCAGCGGCCTGAGACGACGGCGATCCGGGGTACGACGCCCTCGAGCTCGGCCCACAGCGCGAACGAGCCGACGTCGAGCGCCGAGACGAGCGGGATGTCCGTGTCACCGGGGCGCCCGCCACCGCCCTCGGTGAAGAACACGGTCGGCAGCCGCATCCGGGCGATGATCTCGATGAGCCGGTCCGACTTGCGATGCCCGCGCATGCCCTGCGTACCGGCCATCACCAGGTAGTCGTAGGACAGCACCGCGCACGGCTTCCCGGCGACGGTCGCGGTGCCGCCGATGATCCCGTCGGCAGGCGTCTCGACGACGAGCTCGGCCAGGTCACGGCGGCGTTCCTGGGCGGCGGTGATGAACCTCCCGTACTCCACGAACGAGCCCGGATCGACCAGATCGGCGATGTTCTCCCGAGCCGTACGCCTCCCCTTGGCGTGCCACCGGGCGACCTTCTCTGCTCGCGCCGCGTCCGTGGTCAGGAAGCGGCGGGCGTGCAGCTCGGTCAGTCCCGTGGCAGGGGTGTCGTCGGTCACGCAGCACATGGTGCCACGGGGCGTGGACCGGTCAGGGGGTGACGATCGCGAACTCGTGGTCAGGTGCTTCCAGGACCTCCAGCAGCCGCTGGAGCACTCCGAGGTCGCCGGTGTGGTCGATCCCGTCGAGTCTTCGCGTGCCGAGCAGGCCGGCGAGCTGGGGACGGGTCAGTGTCAGGGTGAGGGCGGCAGCCGGGTCCGGGGCGTCGCCCCGCCGGTGCACGAGCACGCCGTGATGGAGGCGCGCGTGCCACCAGCCACCTGCGGAGGTGTCGTCGTGGTCGAGCAGGTGCCAGTCGATGCGAAGGTCGAGATCCCACGCCTGTGGTCCGTCGACGCGGATGGCGAGTGACTCCAGCTGCTGGGAGACCGAGAGCGCGGCGAGCAGGCCGCGGCCACCACCACGCGGCGCGGCCCTCGGGCCGTCGACGACTTCGCGGGCACCGGTCAGGTAGATGTTGCGCCAGGTGGCGTTCTCGGCGCCGTGCCCGAGCCGGGTGTAGACCTCGGCCAACAGCTTCCGAGCGGCGCCGGCCGAAGGCTCGGCGAAGACGACATGGTTGAGGAGCGTGGCGGCGAACCGCAAGTTATCGGTCGCGCCGCCGGCGACGAGCGCAGCGGCGTGGTTCACGGCAGCGTCTGCACCGCCCAGCAGGCGCACCCAGTGCTCGCCCTCCGCCCTCGGCGGCAGGTCCCACAGGTGGGCCGGGTTGGCGTCGTACCAGCCCAGATAGCGCTGGTAGATCCCCTTCACGTTGTGGCTCAGTGAGCCGTAGTAGCCGCGTGTCGACGGCTGGGCGTCGAGGGCCGGCGGCAGGACCAGCTCCTCGGCGATCTCCTTCGGAGTCAGGCCGCGGTTGATGAGACGTACGGTCTGGTCGTGCAGGTAGGCGTAGACGTCACGCTGCCCGGAGAGGAACGCCTCGATCCGTTCCGCACCCCAGGTCGGCCAGTGGTGGGTGGCGAACGCGACGTCGACACGCCCGGTGAAGAGCGAGAGCGCCTCGGTGAGATAGCACGCCCACAGCCGGGCGTCGCGCACCTCGGCGCCGCGCAGCGTGACGATGTTGTGCAGGGTGTGCACGGCGTTCTCGGCCAGGCAGAGTGCCCTGTGGCGGGGGAGGAGGATGTTCATCTCCGCCGGTGCCTCGCTGCCCGGCGTGAGCTGGAACTCCATCTCGACGCCGTCGATGACGCGCGTCTCCCCGGTGCGGGTGACCGAGTCGGTCGGCGCGGCCAGAGCGATGCTCCCGGACGCGAGCCGCGGGCCGAGACCACAGCCCACGTGTCCGTCCGGCGTGACCGGCAGCAGGCTGCCGTACATGAACCCCGACCGCCGGCCCATCGCCGGACCGACGTAGACGTTCTCCGAGACCGCGTGCTCCAGGAACCCCTCCGGCGCCAGGACGGGTACGTCGCCGGCACCCGCCGCGAGCACGGCAGCGATCCCGCCGAAGTGATCGGCATGCGGATGGGTCAGCACCACCCCGGTGACCGGCCGGTCGCCGCGGTGCGCACGGTAGAGCCCCAACGCGGCGGCCGCTGTCTCCGCGGTGGTGAGGGTGTCGATGACGATGATCCCGCGACGACCCTCGACGATCGTGAGGTTGGCGAGGTCGAGGCCACGCACCTGATAGATGCCGTCGGTCACCTCGAACAGTCCCTGGAGCGAGGTGAGCCGGCTGTGCTGCCACAGGCCCGCGTGCGCCGTCGGAGGCGCCGGGCCGTCGAGGAAGGCGCCGGCGTCCGCGTCGAACGCGACCGACCCGTCCGCCTTGGCGACGACCCCGGGCTTCAGGGAAGCGATGAACCCGCGATGCGCGTCGGCCTCCTCCTGAGCGAAGTCGACCATCATGCCCCCAACGACTTCACCAGGTCGCGGATGACCCCGTTGCGCTGGATCTCCGAGGAGCCGGTCAGCACCCGGAACATCCGCAGCCGCCGCCAGATCACCTCGATCTCCGCACCCCGGACCATCCCCGCCTTGCCGTGCAGCTGCAGCGCCGCGTCGGCGATCTCGAAGGACCGCTCGGCCACGAACAGCTTGCACATGAACGACTCGATGCGCGGGCGCTTGCCGGCGTCGAGGTCGGCCAGGGCGTCGTAGGTCATCGACCGGGCGGCGTAGTAGTCGGTGGCCATGTCGGCGAGCCGGTGCTGGATCGCCTGCTTCTCGATCAGCAGCCCGTCGAAGACGGTGCGGTGCGCGGCGAAGTCGAGCGCCAGCGCGAGCGCCCGGCGGGCCGCGCCGAGCGCGGTCGGGCAGTGCAGCAGCCGGTTCGCGGTCACCCGGCCGAGGGCGATCCGCAGCCCTTGGCCGACCTCGCCGAGCAGGTTCTCCTGCGGCACGAAGCAGTCCTCGAGCACGACGTCGCTCTCGATGTTCTGCCCCGACAGCGGCAGGTCCCCGGGCAGAACCCGGCAACCGGGGGAGTCGAGATCGACGAAGAACGCGGCGTACGACTCCTCCTCGCCGGCCATCCTGGCCACCAGGATCGCGAAGTCGGCGAAGGTGCCGCCGGTGCTGAACACCTTCTGCCCGCTGATCGTGAAACCGCCCGGCGTCGGAGTGGCGGTGGTCCGCATCCGGCGTACGTCGGAGCCGGCGTCGTCCTCGGTCATCGAGAAGCAGCAGGCGCGCTCGCCGCGTACGACCGGCATCAGGTACTTCTCGATCTGGTGCTCGCTCGCGTGTTCGAAGATGGCGCCGACCCGCAGCGGGCCGCCCATGTCGCCGAGCACGCTGGTGGCGAGCTGGCGGCCGGAGGCGCCGATCTCCTCCTTGAGGGCGGCGAGCTCGGTGAGGCTCAGGCCCTGCCCGCCGAGCGACTCGGGCAGGTGGATCCCGTAGAAGCCGAGCTCGCGGCTGCGCTGCCACACCGGCTCCAGCATCGAGCGCTCCAGCGGCGTCTCCGGACCGAGGCCGAGGTCGCGCTCGTAGTCGGCGAGCTCGCCGTCGAGGTAGTCCCGCAGCCGGGTCACCAGGGAGTCGAGGCGCGGGTTGTCCGGGAAGGACGGGGTGAGGGAGAAGGACATCTCAGCCGACCTTCCGCTCGGTACCGGCCCAGTCGCGCTCGCGCAGTGCCCGCCGGTCGACCTTGCCGTTGCGGTTCTGGGGCAGCGCGTCGGCGAACTCGATGATCCGGGGCACCTTCACCCCCGAGAGCCGGGTGCGGCAGAAGTCGCGCAGCTCGTCCTCCGTGATCGACTCGGTCGCGGTGGTGCCGGCGGCGAGGGAGACGTACGCCTTCACCGTCTCGCCCCACTTCTCGCTGGGCACCCCGACGACGCAGGCCTCCCGGACCGCCGGGTGCTCGTAGAGCGCTGCCTCGACCTCGGAGCAGTAGACGTTGTAGCCGCCCGAGATGATCATGTCCTTCTTCCGGTCCACGATGAAGACGAACCCGTCCTCGCGGATCCGACCGAGGTCACCGGTGTGCACCCAACCGTCGCGGAAGGTCTCGGCGGTCGCCTCGGGGGCATGGAAGTACTCCCGGACGCAGTCCGGGCCGCGCGCCACGATCTCACCGATCTCGCCGGCGGGCAGCGGGTGGTGGTCGTCATCGACCACGATCACCTCGGTGTCGTAGACCGGACGGCCGCAGGAGAGCAGCAGCTCCGGGTCCGACTCGATGCCGCGGACGACGTCCTCGGAGCTGAGGAAGGTGATCGCGCTCGTCGTCTCGCCCTGTCCGTAGCCCTGGTTGACCACCGGACCGAAGGCCTCGACAGCCTCGCGCAGCCGAGCCGGGCTGACCGGGGCGCCGCCGACGGTGATGCTCCGCAGCGCGGAGAGATCGCGCTCACCCAAGGTGGGAGAGGCGAGGACCAGGTTGAGCATGACCGGCACGACGAAGGTGTGGGTGACCTGCTCGCGCTCGAGCGTGTCGAGGTAGGCCTCGGTGTCGAACGCGGGCAGCACGACCACGGCCGCGCCGCGGAAGAAGCAGCCGAGGATCACCATGCCGCTGGCGTGGGTGATCGGTCCGGGTGCGAGGTAGACGGCTTCCGCGGTCAGCGAGCCGTAGGGGTTCATCGCCAGCTTGCGCATGTTGGCGAGCCGGTTGCCGACGGTCTGGACCGCTGCCTTCAGGGTGCCGGTCGAGCCGGAGGTGAAGTTGAGGACTGCCGGGGCATCCTCCTCGACGTCGACGCAGACCGGTTCGGTGGCGCCTTCGGCGAGCAGGGCGTCGTACGCTGTCGCGCCGGCGCCTGCGGTGGTGCCGTTGTCGAGGTCGATGACCAGGGCGTCCAGGCTGTGGGCGTCGACGATCTTGCGGACGAGGTCGAGGTGGGCGCCGCCGGTGAAGACGACCTTGACCGCGGCGTCGAGCAGCACGTGCTCGACCTCGGCAGCGGCGAGCCGAGCGCTGATCGGGACGCGGAGAGCACCTGCCTTGCAGATCGCCATCTCGGCGACGACCAGCTCGCCACGGTTGGCGGCGAGGGTCGCGACGGGAGTGCCGGGTGTGCAGCCGCGGGCGATGAGGGCGGCCGCGAGCCGGTTCGTGTCGTCCTCGAGCTGGCGGTAGGTCCATCGGTCGGTGCCGGAGACCAGGGCGGTGGCGTCGGGGGTGAAGGTCGCGGTGCGGGTGAGATAGCTGCCGAGATTCACGGGTGCCCTCCTGGTTGTCGGGTGTCGCTGCTGTGAGCGCGGTCACCCGAGATCATAGACAGAGTGTCCAGAAACAGTCCAGTTGTTCGGGAAAGTGCTACAACAGTGCGCATGACGGTGGTTGAGGACCGGCGCAGCCGGCGAACGCGAGGGGCGCTCCGTGACGCGCTCGTCTCCCTGGTGCTCGAGCGTGGCTACGCCGCGGTGACGGTGGAGGACATCGTCGGCGCGGCCGACGTGGGCAGGGCGACCTTCTACACGCACTTCAAGGACAAGGAGGCGCTCTATGACCACGTCGTGGCCTCGGTGCTCCAGGACCTGAAGGAGCGACTGGCCGAGGTGCTGGCCCCGGAGGATGCCGGGTTCACCGGGGAGCCGGTGGCCGAGGTCTTCCGGCATGCGACCGAGCAGCCCGATGCGTACCGGATGATCCTGCGGGGCGAGGGGGACGGTCGTGGCCTGCGGGCTTTCGAGGATGCCTGGAGCGCCACCGCCTTCGAGATCTTCACTGCGCGGGTGAAGGCGAACGCAGTGCGCCCGCGGGTTGATCTCCAGGTGCTGGCGCGAGCGTGGGTGGGCGAGCAGATGGCGGTGCTGCTGTGGTGGCTCGATGCTCCCGAGCCGCGGCCGGCCACCGACCAGGTTGTCGAGACGCTCGTCGAGCTCTCGCGCCGCGGGCGCTTCTGGGCGACGGGATTCGACCCCGACCCGCGCTGACGTGGACACGGTGTCTTGTGTGGTGCGGGTCACTCGGCCTACAGTCAGACGCGTCGACCGTTAATAGACGCTATGTCTAACATCTTGAAGGGCGAATCCCCATGTCCTACCGCACCCTGCTCACCGAGTACCCGGTCGGAGCACGCCGTCGCGTGCTGCTGGCCGTTGTCGTGCTCGCCCTGTTCATCTCGGCGTTCGAGGGCCAGCTGGCCCCCGTCCTGCCGTTGCTGCTCGACGACCTCGGGATGTCGCTCAAGACGTACGGCCTGATCACGGCCGCGTCGCTGATCTTCGGTGCTCTGGCCGGCTATCTCGGCGGCGAGCTCGCCGACCGCGTCGGCCGGGTGAGGATCTTGGTCCCGTTCATGTTCCTCTCCGCTGCCGCCTGCCTGTTCATGGCGACCGCCGACTCGGTGGCCCACTTCGCGCTCGCCCGGATCGTGCTCGCGTTCGTCGAGGGTGTCGCCGTCGCCGGCACCCAGCCGCTGATCCGCGACTTCACCCCGCGGATGGGCCGCGCCCAGGCGTTCGCGTTCTGGAGCTGGGGCTCGGTCGGCGCCAACTTCTTCGCTGCGGCCGTGGCCTCGGCGACGCTGGGCGTCTTCGGCAACCAGTGGCGATCCCAGCTGTTCATCATGGCCGGCGCCGCCCTGGTCGGTGCCATCGTGGTCGCGATGATTCTGCGCGACCTCGCCCCGGAGGTGCGCCGCGCCGTACGCCTCACCGAGCGCGAGGCTCACACGGTCGAGGTGCCGCAGGGCGCGAAGGGCCTGCGACTCCTCGTCGGGCGCCGCGCGTTCTGGACGCACGTGCTCGCGATGTCGTTCCTCTACGTCCTGCTGGCGACCATGAACGCCTATGCCCAGACGATGCTCGTCCAGCAGTTCGGCGTCTCGGTCCGGGCCGCCTCGGCGATGACGATGGTCTTCTGGCTGAGCAACCTCGCACTGAGCCTGGTCTTCGCCCGAGTCTCCGACCGTACGCAGCGACGCAGTGCCTTCATGGTCGGCGGCGGCATCGCCGCGGCGATCTTCCTCGGCGCCTTCCTGGCACTCATGGACCGGGGTAGCGAGGCGTCAACGAGCCTGGTGGTCGTCCTGTTCATCGGCATCGGCGTGGCCCTCGCGGCGATCTTCGGCCCGTGGATGGCGAGCTTCTCCGAGCACGTCGAGGAGGTCCACCCCGACATCCAGGGCCGCGCCTTCGGTCTCAACCATCTGCTGAACCGCACCTTCATCCTGGCGACGGTGCTCTTCGCGCCGCGCGTGGTCGAGGCGACCGGCGGCTGGGAGCGCTGGATGACGGTCGTCTGGGTCGCGACGGTCCTGTTCACCCTCACCGCGGCGCTCGTCCCCGCCGCGACCGGTCGTCGTTCCCGGACGGACTCCGATGCCGACGCCGGGGCCGTCACGCAGCCTGCGTCGTGAACCGCGCGGCACGAGGCCGGCTGGACAGCTGGGTCTACCGTGAGACCGAGGAGCCCGACGTCCGGTTCACCCTGGCGAACGAGCGCACCTTCCTGGCCTGGATCCGCACCTCGCTGGCGTTCCTCGCCGTCGCGGTCGCGGTCGACACCCTGGAGGTGGGTGGCGGCACGGCACTGGCCGTGCTTGCCCCGCTCAGCCTGGCGCTCCTGGCGGCCGGCTGCGCCGTCTGGTCCTGGTGGAGCTGGGTACGCAGCGAGCGCGCGATCCGCCGGCGCGACGCCCTCCCGGGCCGCCGGGCACCGCTTCCCCTGGTGTTCGGCGTGCTCGGTTCCATCGCCCTCGTCTCCTTGGCGCTGTTGGCGTGAGCGGGGGAGAGGCGGCCGACCCCGGACTGCAACCGGAGCGGACCGAGCTCGCCTGGCGGCGCACCCACCTCTCCCTGGTGGTCGCCGCTCTCGTCGTCGCTCGGCACCCGCTGGCCGAGGGTCAGCTGTGGTGGCGGCTCGCGGCCGCGCTGGCCGTGGGCGGGCTGGCCGCGTACCTGCTTCTCGGGCGGCGCCGGGTCGGCGTGACAGCGACTGTCGCGGCGCTGATCGCCCTCGTCGAGGTGGTCGGGTTGGTCTCGTAACGCGCCATTCACTTCGCCGTCCAATCCGGTCACGGCAGTCTCGTGAGCACGCACTGCTCGACCGCGGCCCGCAGGACTGCGGTCATCGCTATCCCAGCCGGCCTGGCGGAGCGTGGGCAGCCCACTGACGGCGTCCCTTGAATTCCTGGTGACGGCGAGTAAGCATGATTACATGCTTACAAACGAGTTGCGCGGGTGGTTCAGCGGACGACTGCCCGATGGTGTGTACGACGAGATCGTCGACGTCGTGGTCGACCGCGAGGAGATCACGGTGGTCGGGCGGATCAAGGAGCCGAAGACCGCCGAGGGCGCTTCGGACGAAGAGCGGGCCGCTGCGAACGAGGGGCGCGCGAGCGAGTTCCGTGAGCGCACCCGTGAGGACCGGATGGCTGTCGCGCGGCAGGCGGAGCGACGGTTCGACCGGAAGGTTTCCTGGGGCGTGGAGGTCGGGGGAGAGCGGCACATGTTCACCACGGTCTCCGCACCGGTGATGACACGGCTGCGTCAGCCTGAGCGTGCGGTCCTCGACCTGCTCGTCTCCGGCGGTGTCGCCCGGAGCCGGAGCGACGCGCTCGGCTGGTGCGTCAAGCTCGTCCAGCAGCACTCGAGCGAATGGCTGAGCGAGCTTCAGGAGTCGTTGGTCAACGTCGAGCGCGTACGCGCCAACGGTCCCGACAAGGGTTGAGCCCTCACCGACGCTCCGCGGCCAGAGCGTCGATCGCGAGCAGCGCGAGTGCCGCCGCTTGGTCGCCGAGCACGCTGTCGTCGAACACGGCGTCGCGGGAGTGGTTGGGCGCGGCATCGTCGGTCGGGGCGGCGCCCAACAGGATCATGGTGGCTGGGACCTGCTGGCTGACGAACGCGAAGTCCTCGGCACCCATCGTCGGCCGCGGCACCTCGACGACCCGAGGTCCGAAGGCGTTGCGCAGTGTCTCCATCGCCTGCCGGGCGGTTGCCTCGTGGTTGACGACGCTCGGGTAGCCGGTGTCGAGCGTGACCCTGGCGACCAGGCCGTGGGCCGCAGCGATGCCTTCGACGAGCCTGGGAAGCTCCTCCTCGATCCTGGACAGCGTGTTCGGATCGACAGTGCGTACGGTTCCGGTGAGCTGGACCGATTCGGGGATCACGTTATCGGCTCCGGTGCCCGCCGTCAGGTTCGTCACCGAGACGACGACCGGGTCGAAGGAGTCGAAGCGGCGCGCGGTGTAGCCCTGCAGCGCCAGCACGATCTCGGCCGCGATCGGAACCGGATCGAGGGCCTCGTGCGGGCGGGAGCCGTGACCGCCGCGGCCCTCGAGGTCGATCCTCAGGTGGGTCGAGCTCGCGGTGACAGTGCCCGGGCGGGTGAGGAAGATGCCGCGCGGCGCGTTGCCGACATGGATTGCGTACGCCGCCACCGGCCGGCCGCCGGCCACATCGAGCACTCCCTCCTCGATCATCAGCTTCGCGCCACCGTGTCCCTCTTCGCCCGGCTGGAACATCAGGATGACGTTGCCAGCCAGGTCGGCGCGGTGCTCGGCGAGAACGCGGGCGGCGCCCACGAGGCCGGCGACATGCAGATCGTGACCACATGCGTGCATCGCGCCGTTGCTGGACCGGTAGGGGACCTCGACCGCCTCGGTGATCGGCAACGCATCCATGTCGGCGCGGAGCAGTACGGTCGGACCCGGCCGCCCGCCGCGCAGCACCGCGGTCACGGAGGACAGGGACCGTCCCTCAGTGATCTCCAGGTCGAGTCCGGACAACGCCTCGAGCACCCGCCGCTGCGTGGCCGGTAGGTCGAGCCCCAGCTCGGGCTCCGCATGGATGCTCCGGCGAAGCTCGACCAGTTCCGGCACGAGCGCGTGGGCGGTATCGATGATCCGAGTGGCGATTCCGGCGTTACTGGACAGCATGTCTAGAAAGTACCAGGCTGAGGTGTCGGCCGTCAGCGCCTGGCATCACCGGCCATCGGACAGGATGGCTTCATGGACTCTGAGAGTGCGCGGCGCTCGGCCGCCGTCGTCGGAATTGCCACGCTGCCGATAGGGGTGGCGATCCTCTTCAAGCCGGAGTGGGTGGGCCGGACCCTGAAGCTCGGTGATCATCCGGTCGCGCTGCGCGTCATCGGTGCCGCCGATCTGGCGCTCGTGCCCGGGTTGCTGGCCGGACGCCGCAGGCTGCCGTGGATGGCTGCCCGGGCCGGGCTCAACGTGGCGATCGCGGCGTACTGCACCCATCTGGCGCGCAGCGAGGGCAACATCGGGCCCAAGATCGCGGCATCGGCGCTGGTGTTCGCGACGGCTGCCGACGCCCGGACGATCCACGCGCTGAGTCGAGGTGAGGACGCACCGTCTCTGCGCTAGGTACTCGCCAGGCGTATCCGGCTAGGGCGCGATGTTCTGGTTGTGGCTGAACAGGTTCCCCGGGTCGTAGGCCTGCTTGACCTTCTTGAGTCGCGCGTAGTTGCTGCCGTAGGTGTCGGTGACGCGGCCCTGGTCGTCGTCGGACATGAAGTTCACGTAGCCGCCGGCCTCGGAGTGCGGCGTGAGTGCGTCGGCGTAGTCGCGAACCCAGGCGATGTTGGCGGCGTCCTCCGAAGCGTCCGGCCAGGCCGAGACGATCACTGTCGAGAACGTCGCGTGGCGGTAGGAGAACGCGGTGTCCGTCGCGCCGACGCGGGAAGCAGCACCGTTGATCGGGTACAGGTGCATCGTCGAGCTCGCGTTCGGCGCCTTCGGGCCGTGGGCCAGGTGCGCGTCGATCGCCTCGTCGGTCAGCTCGGTGACGTAGTTGCCCTTCCAGTAGCTGCGTACGCCACGGGGGAACAGGTCGTCGAACGCACCGTTGAGCCACGTGTACGGCATGGTCTCGACCATCTCGCCGACGCGCGGCGCGAGGTCCCGGAACGGCTGCATCGCCGCCTGGCCCTCCTCGACCGGCCCGCTCCAGTGGACGACGGCGGCGCAGAACGTGTCGCCGTGGCGGTCCTCAGGCAGGAAGGGCAGGGGAGGAGCGACCTGGAAGGCGGGGAAGGCGCCGTAGCGCTCGTCGGCGTCGGTGATCCAGGTGCGGAAGAAGCGCAGCAGGTCGCCGGCGTGCTCCAGCTCGTAGAAGAAGAGTCCGACGACGACCTGGTCCACGGGGTGCAGGTCGAACTCGAACGTGGTGACGACCCCGAAGTTCCCGCTGCCTCCGCGGAGTGCCCAGAACAGGTCGGGGTTCTCGGTCTCGCTGGCGTGGCGGAGCTGCCCGTCCGCGGTGACGACGTCGGCCGAGCGAAGGTTGTCGATCGAGAGACCGAAACCGCGCGTGAGGTAGCCGATGCCGCCGCCCAGCGTCAGGCCGCCGACGCCGGTCGTCGACACGATCCCGCCGGGCGTCGCGAGGCCGTGCGCGTGGGTTGCCTCGTTGAGGTCGGCGAGTGTCGCCCCGCCGCCCACGCGAGCGGTTCGAGCCTCGGCATCGACCTCGATCGAACGCATGGGGGACAGGTCGATGACCACGCCGTCATCGATCGTGCCGTAACCCGGTGCGCTGTGCCCACCGCCGCGCACGGCCAGCGCCAGGCCGTTGTCGCGTGCGAAGTTGACCGCAGCGCTGACATCGCCGGCGTTCTCGGCCATCACGACAGCGGCCGGACGACGGTCGATCATCCCGTTCCAGACCGCTCGAGCGGTCTCGTAGTCGGAGTCGTCGGATGTGACGACCCGTCCTTGTACTTGTTCTCGAAGTTCGCTGATGGTTGTCATGAATCCAGCGTCATCCGCGGCTGTCGCAGTAGCCCGTCCTGATGCGCCACGTCATCGAGTTCCGGTACACGGCGCCGAAAAACCGGACGCCATCGGGATCGTCCGGTTGCCCAGTCGTCCGATGATCGCGTTCGCGACCAGCAGGGCAGCCAGGCCGATCCCGGCC
Source organism: Nocardioides sp. NPDC059952 (assembly GCF_042730435.1). Lineage (NCBI taxonomy): Bacteria > Bacillati > Actinomycetota > Actinomycetes > Propionibacteriales > Nocardioidaceae > Nocardioides > Nocardioides sp. NPDC059952. The sequence goes on from NZ_JBHWLY010000015.1 coordinate 56,037, forward strand.
GAGCTCAAGATACCGAGTGCCGGCGTCAGCACTGCGACAGCACACAGACATACCGCGGTGCCCGAGATCGACGCGAGCGTGCCGTGGGTCAGCGAGACGGCGGACGCAGGTCCGTGCGCGGCGTGAACGGCTGGACTCATCACCATGAGGATGGTCGGCAACGACGCGAGCGCACCCGCAAGAGTGGATCCGACGTGTGGTTCGATCGCCGACATCGCAACCACTGTCGCGCCCGCCATCCCCATTCGGAGGAGGACGTCGCCGCGCGTGGCAGGCGCGGCGGGGGACTGCGAGGGCTGAGGCGGCCACGTGGCGAGCCCGACCACGGCTGCCGACCACACCAGGACCACCACGATCACCGGGGCGCTCAGCACCAGGGTGGCGAATCCTGCGGCGGTCGCCACAGCGAGCGCGACGAGCATCGAAGCAAGCGAACCCAGTCGGGGTGCCGTACGTGCGTAGGCGATGCAGAACAAGGCGCAGACGAGTTGTCCGCTCAGTGCGCCCGCGGCCGCATGGCCGGCGGCCGCGGCACCGCTGCCCATCCAGATCACGAGCATGAAGGGCAACGACGTGGTCGGCAGGCCGATGAAGAACCCGCCGCGACGAGGGCCGAGGCGGCCGGCGAGCGACGATGCGAGGAAGACAATGGCTGGTGCCAGGAACACCTTGACGAGGAGCAGGGGAGTCACGTCTGCGACGCTAGGCGCAGTTTCGGTTCGTTTGGCTCGGACTTCCTGGCAGAATGCGTGCGCATGCATGGGATTCCTCAGCAGATTTCGAATTCTGCTGTGGAAACCTAGGATTGAGCAATGGTGACGCTCGATCGCATCGACAAGATGCTCCTGACCACGCTGGCAACGGACGGCCGTGCCACCTATGCCGAACTGGCTCACCAGGTGCACCTGTCGGCCAACTCGGTCGCTGAGCGCGTACGCCGATTGCGAAGAGAGGGAGTCATCCAGCATTTCGGGGTGACTCTCGACCCGGTCGCGCTCGGAAAGCCTCTGGGAGTCCTGAGCGACATCAAGCTGCGTGAAGGCGTCGAGCGCGTCGCCTTCGCGGAGAGCCTGACTGCGGTCCCGCAGGTGATCGGCGCGCTGCGCCTGACCGGCGAGAACGACTACCAGCTCCACATCGTCGCGGCCGACACCGCCGAGCTCGAGACGGTGATCGACCGTCTCAAGCGTGACTTCGGGGTAGCGGCGGTCAACTCCCGCCTGATCCTGCGTGAGGTGCCGGTAGACGTCACCCAGGTGCTAGGCAGCTGAATCCAGCTTGAGTTGACATAATGTGCATTATCGGCGCTTTAACGGGAGGTCGGAACAAGGCCCGGAACGTTAGGCTTCCTTGCTGTGACAGAAGACTTCGATGCGGTCGCGCACAACCGCGTCGCCTGGGACGGTCTGGTCGACAACGACAACGAATGGTCTCGGCCGGTTGGTCCCGAGGTCATTGCGAAGGCACGTCAAGGCGACTGGTCGGTGGTGCTGATCGGTCACGAGCCGATTCCGCGTGATTGGTTTCCGTCTGAGCTGGCCGGTGTTCGGGTGCTCTGCCTGGCATCCGGCGGTGGCCAGCAGGGTCCCGTCCTCGCGGCTGCGGGCGCCGCGGTGACCGTCTTCGACAACTCGCCCAAGCAGCTGGCCCGGGACGACGAGGTGGCCGCTCGTGACGGGCTGGACCTTCGCACCGTGCTCGGCGACATGCGTGACCTCGGCGCCTTCGACGACGCCAGCTTCGACGTGATCGTCAACCCGGTGTCGAACGTGTTCTGTCCCGATCTGACGCCGGTCTGGCGCGAAGCTTTTCGGGTGCTGCGCCCCGGCGGGACGCTCATGGTCGGATTCATGAACCCGGACGTCTACATCTTCGACGAGGTGGCGCTCGACCGGCAGGAGCTGGTGGTGCGCCACCGGCTGCCGTTCAGCTCGCTCGACCTCTCGGAGGCCGACCGGATGCGCGCCTATGGAAGCGGCCCGATCGAGTACAGCCACTCGCTGACAGAACAGATCGGCGGGCAGCTGGCGGCCGGATTCGTCCTGACCCACCTCGGCGAGGCGCCGCACCACGCAGACATCACGGCCCGGCACCTGTCCGCCTACATCGCCACCCGAGCGGTCAAGCCGCACGGCTGATCACCCGCGTTCCTCGGGTGGCGGCACAGCCGTCTCTCGGAGCACTTCGCGCGCCGGTGAGAGCAGGACCGCGTCGCGCGTGTCGGCCGCGGTCGCCTTGACGTAGATCCCGGTCGTCTTGAGGTCTTCGTGACCGAGCAGCCCCTGCACCGCCGGCACCGGTACGCCCGAACGGATCAGTCCCTTGGCGGCGCTGTGTCTAAACGCATGCGCGGCCTCGCCGGGCTGCTTCGGGACGCCGGCGAGGCGGATCCAGGTCTCGACCAGATGGTTGAGCGCGCCGGGACGCAGCTGCTTGCCCGAGGTCAGCACGAACAGGTGGTCTGCCGCGTCGCGTGCCCCGAGACGGGCCTCCAGCTCGGCCAGGTAGGCGTCGACCGCATCCACGGCCTCGGGCGGCAGCGGCAGGTTGCGCTGCTTGTCGCCCTTGCCGATGACTCGCACCAGCGTCTCACCGTCGGGCTCGCGCCGGATGGCGCCGATGGTGAGTCCGCACAGCTCCGCGGCGCGGACGCCGGTGGTGACCAGGACCGCGAAGATCGCCCGGTCGCGAGCCGGCCACCGGCGCCGGTCGGTGCCGTCGCGCGGCGTCGAGGCGACCCGCGCCAGGCGACGGAGCTCGTCGACGCTCCAGCCGGCCGGCAGCCGGCTGGGCCGCTCGGGTGCCTCGATGCGCAGCGTGGGATCCACCAGCAGGTGTCCCTCGAGCTGCAGCCAGTGGGTGAAGAGCCGCAGCGTGCCGACGCGGCGCTGACAGGTGGCCGCTGCCGAGCTCTCCCGCAGCGACCGGTAGGCGATGCGTACGTTCTGGTCGGTCAGCGCCGAGATCGGGACCAGGGCCAGCACCTCGGTGTCAGGCTCGCCGCCCCCATCGACATGCAGCTGCCGTGCCCAGGCGGTGATGTCCTGCCGGTAGGCGTTGCGAGACTTGTCGTTGAGCCCGCGGCGCGTGAGAGTCGCCCGGTCGGTCAGGAAGTCCTCGACGACATCGCCGAACATCACACCGTCGTCAGGTACGCTCACATTCCTTGATATTACAGTCTTTTCGAACATTTCTGCGATAGGGAGTACTATCGCGGAATTCCAGCGAGATGGCAGACTCCGGCCGTGACCGACACCGCTGTAGCTCACCACACCGAACCCGTCAACGGAATCGACCTGCACTGGGTGGAGTCAGGGCCGGTGGACGGCCGGCTCGTGATCCTTGTGCACGGGTTTCCGGAGTCCTGGTACTCGTGGCGCCACCAGATCGCTGCGCTGGCGGACGCGGGCTACCGGGTGGTCGCGATGGACGTCCGCGGATACGGCGGTTCCTCGAAGCCGCGCGCGATCGAGGACTACCGGATGCTGCGCCATGTCGCCGACAACGTCGCCCTGGTGCACGCCCTGGGCGCGAAGACGGCCACCATCGTCGGCCACGACTGGGGCGCTCCCATCGCCTGGACGTCGGCTCAGCTGAGGCCCGACGTCTTCACCGCCGTAGCCGGTCTGTCGGTGCCGTTCAGCCCCTCCGGACGCCGTCGGCCCACCGAGGCGATGGCACAGGCCGGCGGTGACGACGAAGACTTCTACATCTCCTACTTCCAGGCCCCGGGTGTCGTCGAGGCCGAGATCCTGCCCGACGTACGCCGCTGGCTGCTCGGCATCTACTACTCGATCTCGGGCGACGGCGTGCTCGCCGCCGGTGGGGATCCACGCGGGGCGCTCGGGCTGGTGCCACGCGGCGACCGGCTCTCGGACCAGTTCATCCACCCCACCGAGATGCCTGCATGGCTGACCGAGGCCGACGTCGACTTCTACGCCCGCGAGTTCGCCGACTCCGACTTCTTCGGTCCGCTGGCGCGCTACCGGAACATCGACCGCGACTGGGAGGATCTCGCGGCCTTCGGCGACGTGCCGATCACCGTGCCCTCGCTCTTCGTCGCCGGCGAGTACGACGGTCCCGCGATCACCGGCCGCCGCCAGATCGAGCGCTTCGACCAGACCCTGCCGGGACTCACTCGTTCGGCGCTGCTCCCCCGGTGTGGTCACTGGGTCCAGCAGGAGCGCCCCGAAGAGACCAACCAGCTCCTGCTCGAGTTTCTCGCTAGCTCACAGCCACGCTGATCGCCAGGGCGACGACGGCGAGCAGCGGGATCACACCCTGCTTGAGGGCCGCGCCGCGCTTGTCGGGCGAGAAGACGAACAGCACCGCCGCCGCGGCTGCCATCGAGCCGGCGCCGGCGAACACCAGGGCAGCGCCGACCGCTGCGGAGCACACCGGGAACAGGACGATGCCGACCGCGGTGACGATGGCGAGGAAGAGGTTGTAGAAGCCCTGGTTGAAGGCCAGCTCCTTGGTCGCCTCGGCCTCCTCGGCGCCGAGCCCGAACACGGCCCGCGTCTTCGGGCTCGTCCAGGTCAACGACTCCATCACGAAGATGTAGACGTGCACCAACGCAGCAAGCCCGGCGAGCACCAGCGCCACAACGAGGATCATGGGCTGAGACTAACCGGCTCAGATGCACTTGATGCGCTCCCTCCCCGGGACCGCTTCGTAGTGGCAGGATCATCGCCATGACCGTGGTACGACCTCATCGGCTGATGCGGATGAGCGGACGCGACCCCGACGAGGTCGGCCGCTCCGCCACTCCCCTGGAACTGCTGTTCGATCTCGCCTTCGTCGTCGCGTTCGCTCAGGCCGGCGATGCGTTCGCTCATCTGGTTGCCGAGGAGCACCTGGCGTCCGCGATCGGTGGTTTCCTGTTCACCGCGGTCGCGATCTGCTGGGCATGGATCAACTTCGCCTGGTTCGCCTCCGGTTTCGACACCGACGACTGGGTGTTCCGCGCCTTCACCATCGTGCAGATGGCCGGCGCCATCGTCGTGGCTCTGGGCGTCGCGCCGCTGTTCGAGTCGATCGAACATGGTGGCGTCCTCGACAATCGCGTCCTGGTCGCGGGCTACATCGTGATGCGGGTCGCGATGGTCGCGCAGTGGCTACGGGCCGCGTCGCAGTCCCCCACCTACCGTCGCACCGCGCTCACCTACGCCGGGTCGATCCTCATCGCGCAGGTCGGCTGGGTGATCCTCGCGGTGGCTCAGACGAGCTCTGTGGCCCTGGTGGTGTTCGCCTCGGTCGTCTGCTACGGCATCGAGATGGTCGGTCCCGTCTACGCCAAGCGCCGCTGGGGTATGCCGTGGAACGCCGAACACATCGCCGAGCGCTACGGGCTCCTGCTCATCATCACGCTGGGTGAGGTCATCCTCGGCACGGTCGCGGCGGTGGCCTCGGCCGTCGAGAACGTCGGCTGGTCGCAGGAGTCGATCCTGCTCGTGGTCGCCGGGACCCTGTTGGCCTTCGGGATCTGGTGGGACTACTACATCATTCCGTTCGCCCACTTCATCGAGCGACATCGGGACCGGGCCTGGATCTTCGCCTACGGTCACATCCTCATCTTCGCCTCGGTGGCAGCCTTCGGCGGCGGCATCCATGTGGCGGCGTACGTCGTCGAGGGCGAAGCGAGCATCGGCGTGCTCGGCGCGGTGCTCTCGGTGGCGATCCCGCTGGCGATCTTCACGATCGCCTACTTCGGCATCTACTCCGCACTGAGGCGGCGCGTCGACATGCTGCACGTCAACCTGGCGGTCGGCATGCTCGGGGTCCTGGTGCTCGCGGTCGTAGCGGCGGCGGTCGGTGTTTCTCTCGGCTGGTCGCTGCTGATCGCGGCCGCCGCGCCGTATGTGACGGTCATCGTCTACGAAACCTGGGGCTATCGGCACGTGGCCGCGGACGTCGAGGCCATCTGAGCGGCCCGGCGGATCAGAAACGCACCGGGAACAGCTCGGTGCGCGCGACGGCCGCGTCGCGCTCGGCGCTGAGTGCCGTACGCCGCTCGTCGTTCATATAGCCGTCCAGCGAGGCCTGGTCCGGGAACCGGAAGAGCTGGACCTCGTCGGGCTGCCCGGGTGCATCGTCGGCAAACGCCCGGTGCACCACTTCCCCACCGTGCTCCGAGATCAGCCTCAGGACTCGGTCCTCGTAGGCATGGAGGGCCTCCGCCTCTCCCCCGTGCGCCCACAAGAGACAGCACAGGCGGATCGGTCCTTCTGGTGCATCTGACATGGGAGTCAACGTATCGGAGCGCGCATGGGCGCTGCCGACATCGGGTACCTGCTCGCCATGAGCCACGTCCTGGACATGGTGGGAGCCACCATCGTGGTGCTTCTTGTCCTGATGGTGCTCGCGGCTGCCGTCGGTTTCCTGCTGGCGAGGCTGGAGAGGCGGCGCGCACGCCGGATCAACGACGATCTCGTCGAGATGCGTGACCAGGCCGGCCGCCATCGTCGCCATCGCCGCTAGCGCCGCCGTACCGTCGCCTTCGCGGCGCAGCTGATGCAGGTGCGCGCCACCGGGCGCGCCTCGAGCCGGCCCTCGCCGATCGGCCGCCCGCATTCCTCACAGGTCCCGTACGTGCCCGCGCCCAGGCGCTCCAGGGCAGCCTCGATCTCGTCGAGATGCTCGCGCGCCTGACGTACGAGCGCTTGGACCTGGGATCGTTCGAAGGCGATCGTCGCGCCCTCGGGATCGTGCTCGTCATCGGCGTTGGTGTCGCGCGAGGCCGCGACCACGGCGTCGAAGTCGTCGCTGAGGTCTGCCAGGCGCGCGAGCGTCTGGCGGCGCTCCGCCTCGAGCCGTCCGTGCGCCTGCTCCTTCATCAGTCGAAGACCGACCAGCAGATGTCGTTGCGGATCTGCTGGTCGTCGAGGACGAGGTCGCGGACGGGCGCTGGGAGCTGCGCGCGTTGCCAGTGACACTCCCGGCGCCCGGCCTCGATGGCCTCGCCGGGTGGGGCGGCCTCGCGCACTGCCTTGATGGCGTACGCCGCCGCGCCCAGGTCGTGGGCCGCGACATGGGCGACCACGCCGGCCTGGCCGGCGGCGTAGGCGGCGTTGCGGGCGGCTCCGCGCAGCGGCCGGGCCGCACCCATGGCGTGACCGCCGAGAGCGCGAGCCTCCATCATCTTCAGCTCACCACGGGTCCAGGCCCGGGCCGCTTCGATGGCCTCCCGCGGGCGCAGGTCGTCGGGGCACTCCGCCTCGAAGAGCGCGAGCACGTGCTCGGCGCAGGTCGCCGCCCACAGGGCGAGCAGATGGTGGTCGGCGTCGGTGAGCGTTCCGCCGCGGCGGACGGTGATCAGACGCGGGTCGCGCTCCTTGGCCAGGATCATCGCGCTCCCCCGCGGGGCGGACGGTCCGGCCCTGGGCCGTCCGGATGGCGCAGATCGTAGGCGGCGGAGACCTTCTTCGGTACGCACAGGCGCCAAGCGTCCACCACGAACTCACACGCCTCGTCGGGGTCGAGCGCGGCCAGGGACGACTCCACCCAGTTGAACCGCATCTCCGACTCACGGGGCAGGTGGAACTTGTCGGGCGTGCCGGCGACCAGTGCGGCACGCTCCTCCTTCGGGAAGCCGAAACCCATCTCGGTCTCGTCCAGGGAGAAGGCGACATAGACGATCGAGCCGACCCGGAACTTGAGCCGGCCGCGGACGAAGACCTCGTAGGACCGCTCCAGGCTCGAGCCGAGCCAGCGGACGTCCTCCACGGTTGCCATGTTCGGAGCGTAGGCGCAGACGTAGCCGACGGCACCCGAGTTTCGCGGCATCATGGCCCCATGGCGCCGAAGGTGGATCTGAAGAAGACGGTCGACGGCTATCGGGCACGTCAGGGTGAGTTCCGGGTCCTCGAGATGCCACCACTCCCCTACCTGATGGTCGATGGGCACGGCGATCCCAACACCTCCCAGGAGTACGCGGACGCGCTCGCGGCGCTCTACCCCGTGGCGTACACGCTGAAGTTCGCCAGCAAGACCGGGGGCCGTGACTACGTGGTGCCGCCGCTGGAGGCGTTGTGGTGGGCCGAGGACATGGACGCCTTCACCCGGACGCGGGACAAATCGAAATGGGACTGGACGGCGATGATCATGACCCCCGACTGGATCACCGAACAGATGTTCGAGGATGCCGTGGCCAAGGTCGCCGCCAAGGACCGTCCCGCACGCCTGGACAAGGTCCGGTGGGAGACGCTCGCGGAGGGCTCCTGTGTGCAGACCCTGCACATCGGGCCGTACGACGCGGAGGGTCCGGTCCTCGAGGAGATGCACGAGCGGTTCATCCCGGAGCGCGGGCTGCGGATGACCGGGAAGCACCATGAGATCTATCTCGGCGATCCGCGGCGGGTCGAGCCCGCCAAGCTGCGGACGATCCTGCGCCAGCCGGTTTCGGTGTACGAATGTTGACTGAAACTCTTGTCGCCGTGACGGCGCTCACATTACTCTTCAGTAACCCGGGACGAAGTGGTCCCGCTCACGTGAGGAGAGTCCCCCATGTCTCAGCACGCACCACGGATGTTGTTTGCCACCGCTCTGGCCGTCGCTGCGGTCGCTCCGGCCACCCTGGCTGCCCCTGCCGTCGCCGCTGACAACGGCACCACCGTCGTCTCCCGCGGCGTCGAGATCCCGGAGTTCTACAACCCGCCGGCGACGCTACCCGGTGCGAACGGAGCACTCGTACGCACCGAGCCACTCCCCCTCGGCGTCGGCCTCTCGATCCCGGGCATCGGCTCGCTTCCCGGCACCGCGACCCGGGTGATGTACCGGACCACCGACAACAACGGCGCCCCGGCCGCGGTGACCGGCGCCTACATCGAGCCGCACGTGGCCTGGAACGGTGCCGGCGACCGGCCGCTCGTGGTCGTCGCGCCCGGCACCATGGGCCAGGGCGACCAGTGCTCGGCCTCGCTCGGCCTGGAGCGTCCGATCACCTTCAACGGCGATACCGTCTCGGTGGGCTACGAGGACATCGGGATCTACCGGCTGCTGGCGCGTGGCGTGGCGGTCATGGTGACCGACTACGTCGGTCTGGGAGCCACTGACCGGCTCCACACCTACGTCGACCGCGTCGACGGTGGTCACGCCGTCCTCGACGCCGCGCGGGCAGCGCTCGACGTCCCTGATGCCTCGGTGACCAGCGGGTCCCGGGTGGCGCTCTACGGCTACAGCCAGGGCGGCGGCGCGACCGGATCAGCATCCGAGCTCGCCGCGACGTACGCGCCCGACGTCAACCTCGTCGGCGCCTACGTCGGCGCACCGCCCGCCGACCTGCGGGCGACCGCGGAGGGCATCGACGGATCGGCGCTCGTCGCCGCCCTCGGCTGGACCATCAACGGTCTCGCCCAGTCCAATCCGGAGCTGCGGCCGATCCTGGACGAGAACCTCAACCAGGCCGGAAAGGCAGCGCTCGAGGACCTCTCCACCGCGTGCGTCGCCGACGGGATCATCAGCTACCCGTTCCAGCGGAGCAGCAGCTGGACCACCACCGGGGAGAGCCTGGACGACATCATCGAACGTGAGCCTGAGGTGCGGGCGATCATCGACGAGCAGAAGCTCGGGCGCCTCAAGCCGCAGTTCCCGGTACGTCTGGCCACCGGCACCGAGGACGACATCGTCCCGCACGCGCAGTCCCGCCAGCTGGCCGTCGACTGGTGCCGGAAGGGCGCCAAGGTGACCTACAAGGCGGTCATCCTGCCCAACCTCGGCGACGGACTGGTCACCAACCACGTCACCCCGCTGCTCGTCGACCAGACCGAGGCGATCAACTGGGTCACCGACCGGGTCAAGGGCTACGCGACCGGCTCCAACTGCGTGACGATGCCGATTCAGCCCTGAGCGTGGCGTAGCCGCACGGACAGACAGGTCACACAGCCTTCGAGCTTCTCGAACTCGGAGATGTCGACCGCGACGACCGTGTAGCCGCGCTCCTCGAACATCGCTCTGCTCAGCGGTGCCGAGGCGGCCATCAGCAGCGTACGGTCGTCGAGGACGACCACGTGGGAGCCCGATTCCTCCGGGACCGGCAGGAACCGGGCTCCCCACACGTCCGGGTCGTCGACCAGCGGCTCGTGGCCGATGACGGTGCCGTCGGGGAGCGCGGTGACGGCCGACTTGAGATGGAGCACCTTCGTGAGGGGGACGGCGACGACCTCGGCACCCAACGGTCCGAGCAGTGCCCGGAGCTGGGCGATGCCCTCGGCGTTCGTACGCCCGCCCTCCCCCACCCACACGGTGTCGCCGTGCTTGAGCACGTCGCCACCGTCGAGGGTTCCGGGCGCCTCGATGTGGGCGACCCGGTAGCCCCGCGCGCGGACGGCGTCCTCGGCCGCGTCGATCTCCGGGCGCCGCTCCAGCGCACCCGGTCGGCTGATCACGGCCAGGTCTGCGAGGACGACCATCGTGTCCTCGACGAAGACCGAGTCCGGGCAGTCGTCGGCGGGATCGACCTCGTGGATGGTCCAGCCGGCGGTGCGCATCGCTGCGACGTACGCGTCCCACTGCTTGCCGGCGAGGCCGACGTCGACCGGGGTCCGCTCGATGTGGGTGACGATCCCGTCGGCGAGGCGGGGCGAGGGGCGGCGTACGAGAGCGTGCATGGGTGAAGTATCCCTACCCGATCCAGAACCTGAGCTCGTTGCCGAGCTGCTCGTCGGCTACGCCGCCGTTCTTCTCGATCACCCGCCGCGACGCGTCGTTGGAGGGGTCGCAGGTGAGCAGGGCACGCGAGACGCCGTGCTCACGGGCCTTCTCGAGGCCGAGCTCGAGCATGCGGGTCGCGTGGCCCTGGCGCCGCCACGGAGCGACGACGTGGTAGCCGATGTGGCCACCGTCGGCGTTCAGCGACGGCGTCAGCGTGTGGCGCACGACGAGGGAGCCGAGATAGTGCTCGCCCGAGATGTACCAGTAGACGGTCGACATCACCTCCCAGCGCTCCTTGTCGTGGTCCCGGGCGGCGACGAACGCGTCGAAGTCCTCGCTGGCCGGCCCGAGCCAGTCGGTGTCGGTGCCCCGGAGGAGACAGTCGGCCTGTTCGCCGGTGAGATAGGAGGTGCGTACGGCCGTCGTCGGGCGGATCAGGCGAGGCGCTTCGTTCAGGGTGATCATCGGCGCTCAGGCAATCACATCGGGGCTTTCAACGCACGAGGGTTTGCGGGTGCGAGAGGCTGCCACGCGGTCACCCGATCGGCAACCGCTTGATGCGCATCGTCTCGTCGCCGATGACAACGATCGCACCAGCGAGGAGATCTTCCTCGACGTCGCCGAGGTTGTCGATGATCACACTGGCGATCTCTTGGACGCGTCGTCCGACCAGGCGCCGGATGAGGACGAACGACGGCGACGTTGCGTGGGACCTCGCCAAGAGTGTGCCGAAATCTGTGTCGGCTGAGACCAGGATGCGTTCATCCCGAACTGCTAGCTCGAGTACGTCCGGATCCAACGTTCCCGCAAGTCCGAGATGACGTACGTGCGTGACATCGTGCCCTGCCGTTATGAGCAGCGGGATCAGCTTCTCGGACAGGTTCTCGTCGAGAAGCAGCCTCATGCGCTCGGGCGCAGCGGTAGCTCACGCTCACGCACGGCCTCAGCCGCGTAGCGAAGCGCCTCAGCCACATCCTCGACGACCAGATCAGGAAGGTCATCGATGATCTCGTCGGCAGTCATCCCGTCCGCCACCATCGCGACAACCGTCGCTACGGGAATGCGCATGCCCCGAATCGTCGGAGCGCCACCCATCCGATCGGGGTGCACCGTAATTCGCTCGAAGGTCACATGCCGAGGGTACCTCTCAGTTGCGCAACTCAGCGCGAAGTTTGTGCGTAGTTTGGTCTCTATGAGCGAGGACGATGGACGCGAGATGTTCGAGCCGGAGTCGTGGGAGGAGCGCTATGCCGGCGAGGAGAAGGTCTGGAGCGGCAACCCTAACCCTCAGCTTGTGGCTGAGGTCTCCGAGCTGACGCCGGGCACGGCGCTGGACGTCGGTTGCGGCGAGGGCGGGGACGTCATCTGGCTCGCCCAGCAGGGCTGGACCGTGACAGGCGCCGACTTCTCCGCCAACGGGCTGGCCCGGGCGAGGCGGCATGCCGAGGAGACCGGCGTGGCGGAGCGTACGTCCTGGTGGCAGGTCGACGCCCGCACCTTTGACGCCGCGGGCCGGCAGTTCGACCTGGTCACCTGCCACTTCCTGCACACCCCCGACGGGAGCATGGTCGAGGTCGCCGGCCGCCTCGCCACCGCGGTCGCGCCCGGCGGTCACCTGCTCGTCGTCGGCCACGCGCCCTCGGAGGTCTTCGCGCGCCACGGGCACCACAATGCGATGTTCCTCGCCTCCGACCTGCTTGCCGGCCTGCCCGACGAGTTCGAGCCGGTCGTCGTCGAGCAACGTCCTCGCTTGACCATCCGCGACGGCGTCCCGGTCCAGATCGACGACTCGACCCTGCTCGCCCGCCGCGTGAGCTAGACGACGCCGGACCTGGTCAGGAGACGGGATCGAGGTCCGGAAACGACCACGTGCCGTCGAGGATCTCCGGTCGGGGTCGGTACATCCGGATGGTGTAGTTCCAGCCCTCCTCGATCGGAAGCGGGTTCAGGTCGCTGCTGTCTCCACCGAAGGTCACGGTGATCGATCCGTCAGCGTTCTTCTCGCCGGAGACGCTGTTGAGGTTGTAGGCGTCGAGGTCGTTCGGATGAAGAAACCCGTCGGAACCGTAGACGGTGATGGACCAGAAGGCATCCACGGGCACGTCCTTGGCGGTGATCGTGTAGCGACCGACGGGCAGCCCCGGTTCCCGGCTCTCGTAGTAGGCCTCCTGCTTGGGCAGGCCGCCCCAGCCACCAGCGGTGCCGATGAAGTGGGCGTGCGGATCGGTGTCCTCTTTCGTGCCGAACATGCCCTGGGTGCCGTGAAAGCCCTGGGAGGCTTCAGCCAAGGCGGCGGTTCGCACCGCCGTGAACGACTCCTCGTCGTAGTCGGGCAGCTCGAGCGGTTCGCTCGCCCGTGCCGTGAGGGCGAACCCGTCCTGGATTTGGTGCGCCTGAGTCACGTCTTCGGGGTCGGTGGTGTCGACCAGCACCCGCGCCGCCAAGAGGACGTACGGAGTGTCGAACTCGTCGGTGGTCAGCTCGTACGCCCCGGGCTCGGCGTAGACCCGGTTGATGTAATGGTCCTGGTTCACCACCATCACTGTCAGGTACCGATCACCGGCGTCGGGGATGGTCAGGGTCGCTCCGGCCGAGATGTTCGCGACGGCCATGCTGTACAAGGTGTCCCGGTTCAACCGGATCACCGTCTGCTCGTCGAGCGCGGCTGGAGCACGGTTGTGCTTCCAGACGTTCACACCGCCTGCCTGCGCCTGAAGCCCTGCGAGCATCCGGTTGCTCTCGGCCCTGACGAAGTTGTCCTCGGTCACCGTGATCATTTCAGCCTCCATCTGCGGGCGCACGTGCGCGAGCAGAAATCATCGGCATCGCCGAGCCGTTCACCATCACCCGACGCGGGTGACCTCCGCTCGTCCTGACCGCTCGGTGGGATTCAGTCCAAGCAGAAGACGTTTCCTTCGGGGTCTTCCATCACGATGAAGCCGTGGCTCATCGGCGGGTCGGGCTCGGAGCGGCGGACACGGGTCGCCCCGAGGGCGACGACACGCTCGCACTCGGCCTCGAGTGCGGCCATCCGCTCCTCGCCCTGCAGCCCGGGCGCGGCGCGGACGTCGAGGTGGACCCGGTTCTTGGCGGTCTTCGGCTCCGGCACGCGCTGGAAGAAGACACGCGGGCCGGCACCTGCGGGATCCTCGATCGCCGAGGCGTCGTTGCGCTGGTCGGCGGGCACCCCGACCCGCTCGAGGAACGGGTCCCAGGCGTCCAGCGGATCGGTGCCCTCGGGGACCTCCACTCCCGGCGGACCGGGGTGGACGTAGCCGAGCACGTCACGCCAGAACGTGGAGAGCGCGCGCGGGTCGTGCGCGTCGAAGGTGACCTGGAAGGTGCGAATCTCGAGTGCCATGGCTCCACCATGGCACCGAATCAGGACGGTCGGCGTCCGCTAACGACGGTGAGCAGGACCGGGCAGCCCCAGTCCGCGGCGCTCCTCCATCCGCAGGGCGATCATCGGGACCACGATCGCGGCGGCGACGACGTGGGTCAGGCACAGCACGCCGACGAAGGCCAGGTCGAACTCGAAGAACGGCAGCACGTCGGGGACCAGCGAGAGCCCGGTGAGCACGATCATGGTGATCTGGAAGGTCGAGCGGGGCATCGTGGCCACCCGGATCATCACCTCGGCGATGATGATGCCGATCAGCGAGCAGTAGACCGTGAGCATCGGGAACGCCGCGATCGGTACGTCGCCCACGCTGCTCCCGAAGTCGACCCCGGCCGCCCTGGCGATCACAGCCATCACCGTCGTGGTGACCGCGGCGATGGCGGTCGCCACCAGGCCGCGCGGCCAGACCGGTGCCGGGCGCTCCCGCACGGGCGCCATCTCCACCGCCTTGGCCTTCCTGTGCTCGGGAAGGTAGAGGTTCATCTCAGGTGCTCCTTGATTGATGCTGCAACCAATTCACACTAAGCGCGACGCTCTGTGCCAACCACATCCAGATACCCGCAAACAGGCGTGATTCGCGCCACCTGGGTCAGACCGGCGGGGCCGCGGTGTACTCCTCGTCGGTCACCGGCGTCATCCAGTGCACGACGGGGTGGTCGTCGTCGCCCTCGTTGATGGCGACGTGCACCATCAGCCGGTTGGGGGCGGCGCCGTGCCAGTGCTCCTCATCGGCCTCGAAGAGCACCCGGTCCCCGGGCCGGATGACCTCGATCGGGCCGCCCCGGCGCTGGCACAGGCCGACGCCCTCCGTGACGAAGACGGTCTGGCTCAGCGGGTGTCGGTGCCAGTGGGTCCGGGCGCCGGGCATGAAGTGCACCAGGCTGGCGGTGAGCCGAGAGGGTGCCGGTGCGGCGGCGACCTGGTCCACGTAGACGTCGCCGGTGAACCAGTCCGCGGGGCCCTTGAAGGTGTCGATCGAGCTGCGGGTGATCTGCATGGCTGTTCTCCTCAGTCGGTTCAGTCGGCTCAGTCGGTGGTGAGCAGGACCTTGGTGGCCTGCCGCTTGTCCATGGCGGCGTACGCCTCGGCGGCCGCCTCGAGCGGGAGGGTCAGGTCGAAGACCTCGCCCGCGTCGATCTCGTCGTTCATGATCTGCGCGACCAGGTCGGGCAGGAAGCGACGTACCGGGGCCGGGCCGCCGTGCAGGTGCACGCCGGAGAAGAACAGCTCCAGCCCATCGAGGGAGACGTCGTGGGAGACCCCGACGTAGCCGAGGTGGCCCCCGGGGCGGGTGGCCCGGATCGCCTGGTTCATCGACTCCTGGGTGCCGACGGCCTCGATCACCGAGTGCGCGCCCAGCCCACCGGTGAGCTCCTTGATCCTCTCCACACCAGCGTCGCCGCGCTCCTCGACGATGTCGGTCGCACCGTAGCGACGGGCCAGCGCCTGCCGGTCGGCGTGCCGGCTCATCGCGATGATCCGCTCGGCGCCGAGCTGCTTGGCCGCCAGGATCCCGAGGAGCCCGACCGCGCCGTCACCGACTACGGCGACGGTCTTGCCCGGGCCGGCCTCGGCCGCGACGGCGGCGAACCAGCCGGTGCCGAGCACGTCGGAGGCGGCCAGCAGGCTCTTGGCCTGTCCCTCGGTGGGGGTGCCGGGGACCACGACCAGGGTGCCGTCGGCCAGCGGGACCCGCGCCTTCTCGGCCTGGGTGCCGATCGAGCCCATGATCACCGCGTGCACGCAACGGCTCTGGTAGCCCGCCCGGCAGATCTCGCAGGTGTTGTCGGAGGCGAAGAACGACCCGACGACGAAGTCGCCGACCTTCACGTCCTTCACCTCGGCGCCGATCTCCTCGACCACGCCGACGTACTCGTGGCCCATCGGCGCCGGCCACGCCGCGTCCTCCTGACCGCGGTAGGGCCACAGGTCCGAGCCGCAGACACAGGCGGCGGTGACCCGGATGACGGCGTCGGTCGGCAGCTCGACCCTCGGGTCCTCACGCTCCTCGACACGTACGTCGCCGGGGCCGTGCATCACTACTCCACGCATGTTTCATTCCTCATCGAAGCTTGTCGTGGGACATCCCCACAACAACCAGTAAACGCCGTCGGAGCGGCCCCCGGGAGTCACTGTCGAGGGGTGCACCAGGAGGGCACCCTTCACCAGGAAAGTGCCGCCTATCCTGGGAGAATGGACAACCGAGAAGAGGTACGCGAGTTCCTCACCACTCGCCGGGCGAAGGTCTCACCACAGGCCGCCGGGCTCCCGCCGGGACCCAACCGACGGGTCCCCGGGCTGCGTCGCTCCGAGGTGGCACTGCTCGCCGGGGTCAGCGTCGAGTACTACGCCCGCCTCGAGCGCGGCGCGCTCGGCGGGGCCTCCGCCTCCGTGCTCGACGCCATCTCCGGCGCGCTCCAGCTCGACGACACCGAACGCGCGCACCTGCTCGACCTCGCCCGCGCGGCCGACGGGATCCCCACCTCCGCCCGCGCCCGGCGGCGCCCCACCACGCCCGCTCCCCCACGGCCTTCGCTGCAGTGGGCGCTCGACGCGATCACCGAGGGCGTCGCGTTCGTCCGCGACAGCCACCAGAACCTGCTCGCCACCAACCCGCTCGGGCGCGCCTTCTACACGCCGCTGATCGGCGACGGCGGCCGCATCCCCAACCTGGCCCGGTTCCAGTTCCTCGACCCCGCCTCACGCGACTTCTATCCCGACTGGGACCTCTTCGCCCAGATGTGTGTCGCGATCATGCGCGCCGAGGCCGCCCGAGACCCCCACGACCGCGTCTTCCAGGACCTCGTCGGTGAGCTCTCCACCCGCAGCGACACCTTCCGCCGGCTGTGGGGCGCCCACGACGTACGCCAGCACGGCGCGGGCACCAAGCGCTTCCACCACCCCGAGGTCGGCGAGGTCACCCTCGCCTACGAGGAGCTGACCGTCACCGCCGAGCCCGGCCAGGTGCTGATGGTCTACACCGCCGAGCCCGGCTCCCCCTCGGCCGAGCGGCTCAAGCTGCTCGCCTCGTGGGGCGCCGAGCTCCCTGCGTACGCCGTGGGCCAGGTCTGAGGCTCACGCCCCGACATACGCCGCCAGGTGCTCGCCGGTGAGCGTCGACTTCTTGGCGACGAGCTCGGCGGGCGTGCCTTCGAAGACGACCAGGCCGCCGTCGTGACCGGCACCCGGGCCGAGGTCGATGATCCAGTCTGCGTGCGCCATGACCGCCTGGTGGTGCTCGATCACGATCACCGACTTGCCGGCGTCGACCAGCTTGTCGAGCAGCGCCAGCAGGTTGTCGACGTCGGCCAGGTGGAGACCCGTGGTCGGCTCGTCCAGGACGTACGTCCCGCCCTTCTCCCCCAGGTGCATGGCCAGCTTGATCCGCTGCCGCTCGCCGCCGGAGAGGGTGTTGAGCGGCTGGCCGAGCTTGAGGTAGCCGAGGCCGACGTCGGACATCCGCTCGAGGATCTTGGCGGCGGGCGGCACCTTCGACTCGCCCTCGGAGAAGAAGGCGTGCGCCTTGGCGACCGAGAGGTCGAGCACCTCGGCGATGTTGAGCCCGCCGAGACGGTATTCGAGCACCAGGGCCTGGAACCGCTTGCCGCCGCAGTCCTCGCAGGGCGACGCGACGGTCTCCATGAAACCGAGCTCGGTGTAGATCATCCCGTTGCCCTTGCAGGTCGGGCACGCGCCCTCGGAGTTGGCCGAGAAGAGCGCCGGCTTGACGCCGTTGGCCTTCGCGAACGCCTTGCGGATGGGCTCGAGAAGACCCGTGTACGTCGCCGGGTTGCTCCGCCGCGACCCCTTGATCGCGCTCTGGTCGACGAACTCCACGTCGGCGCCGGCCGGGATGGAACCGTGGATCAGCGACGACTTCCCCGACCCGGCCACGCCGGTGACGACCGTCAGCACGCCGAGCGGCACGTCCACGTCGACGTTGCGCAGGTTGTGCGAGGTCGCCCCGCGGATCTCCAGATGCCCCTTCGGCTCGCGGACCGACTCCTTCACCGACGCGCGGTGCCCGAGGTGGCGCCCGGTCAGCGTGTCGGCCTCGGCGAGCCCTTCGTAGGTCCCCTCGAAGCAGATCGTCCCGCCGTCGCTGCCGGCTCCGGGCCCGAGGTCGACGACATGGTCGGCGATCGCGATGGTCTCCGGCTTGTGCTCGACGACCAGAACGGTGTTGCCCTTGTCGCGCAGGTCGAGGAGCAGCTTGTTCATCCTCTGGATGTCGTGCGGGTGAAGGCCGACGGTCGGCTCGTCGAAGACGTAGGTCACGTCGGTCAGCGCCGAGCCGAGATGACGAACCATCTTCGTACGCTGCGCCTCACCGCCGCTCAGGGTCCCCGAGGGCCGGTCGAGGGAGAGATATCCGAGACCGATCTCGACGAACGAGTCGAACAGGTGCAGGAGCCCGGCGACCAGCGGCGCCACCCCGGGCTCATCGACGGTCCGCAGCCACTCCGCGGCGTCGGTGACCTGCATGGCGCACACGTCCGCGATCGACTTGCCGCGGATCTTCGAGGAGAGCGCCGACTCGTTGAGCCGGGTCCCGCCGCAGGCCGGGCACGGCTTGAAGACCGCCGCCGCCTCCACGAACTTCTTGATGTGGGGCTGCAGCGCGTCGACGTCCTTGCTGAACATCGACTTGCGGATCTTCGGGATCAGGCCCTCGTAGGTCATGTTGATGCCCTCGAGCTTGATCTTGCGCGGCTCGGCGTAGAGCAGGTCGTGACGCTGCTCCTCGGTCATCTTCTCGATCGGCACGTCCTCGGGGACGACCACCTTGTAAGCCGCCACCATCCACCCGTCGGCGGTGTAGCCGGGCACGAGGATCGCCCCGTCGACCAGCGACTTCGACTCGTCGATGATGGCAGCGAGGTCGAGATCGGAGATCGTCCCGCGGCCCTCGCACTCGGCACACATGCCGCCGAGGTAGACCGCGTCCTTGACGATCGTCTTCTCACCCTTGGGCCCGGTCATCACGCCGCTCGCGCGGGTGGTGGGGATGTTGAAGGAGAACGCGGTCGGGCCGCCGATGAACGGCTCTCCCAGCCGGCTGAACAGCGAGCGCAGCATTGCGTAGGCGTCGGTGACCGTGCCCAGCGTCGAGCGCGGGTTGGCGCCGAGCCGCTCCTGGTCCACCAGGATGGCGGTGGTCAACCCCTCCATCGCGTCGACCTCGGGTCGCGGCAGGCTGGGCATGAACCCCTGGATGAACGTCGAGTACGTCTCGTCGATCAGCCGTCGCGACTCCGCCGCGATCGTGCCGAAGACGAGCGACGACTTCCCCGACCCCGACACCCCGGTGAACACCGAGAGCCGACGCTTGGGGATCTCGACCGAGATGTCCTTGAGGTTGTTCTGCCGGGCCCCCTGGACTCGGATCAGGTCGTGGGTGTCGGCATTGTGCTCGTTCGAGCCGAGGTCGTTCATGGCGATCAGGCTAGTCGGAGGCGTGAATCCAGGCCTGCACATTTCCGGCTCACTTGACCTGCTGCAGCCGGATGGTGTTGCCGGCAGGGTCGCGGAAGGAGCAATCCCGCATGCCCCAGTCCTGGTCGGTCGGCTCCGACATGATCTCGCCGCCGCTGGCCTCGATGCCGGCCTGGACCTTCTCGAAGGCGGCGTCGACGTCGGCGGAGGAGAGCATCAGGCTGGCGAAGGTGCCCTTGGCCATCATCTCCTGGATGACTCGGCCCTCCTCCTCGCTGATGTTCGGGTCGGCGAGGGGCGGGTAGAGCACGACGCTCACCCCGGGCTGCGCCGGCGGTCCGATCGTGAGCCAGCGCATCGCCTCGTACCCGACGTCCTTCCTCACCTCGAACCCCAGCAGGTCGCGGTAGAACCTCAGCGAGGCGTCGGGGTCGGTGTGCGGGAGGTAGCTGTGGCAGATGTTGATGTCCATGGACCTCACGTTATGTAGGGGTCGGGGACTTTCGCTTCTCGATTTCTGACCGGTCTGGTCACCTGCTTGGACACGCACGGCGGGATTCCCGCTCCACCGGCCACGGCCTTGTCGCGGTAGACGCTCGGCGACATCCCGACGAGCTCGCTGAACCGGGTCGAGAACGTGCCGAGCGAGGAGAAGCCGACCTCGAAGCAGATGTCGGTGACGCTGAGGTCACCTCGGCGCAGCAGGGTCATGGCCCGCTCCACCCGCCGGGTCATCAGGTAGGAGTAGGGCGGCTCACCGTAGGCCTTCTTGAACTCCCGGCTCAGATGGCCGGCCGACATGTGTACGCCACGGGCCAGCGCCTCCACGTCCAGCGGCTGCGCGTACTCCCGGTCGATCCTGTCCTTGACCTTCCGCAGCAGTTTCAGGTCACGAAGTCGCTGCTCCTGGTCGGGCTTCGTCGTCACTCCCCGATCCTCCCATTTGATGAATCTGCCGCGTGTCGAAGAAAGAGTGTCGAATTCGGGCGCGCACACTCGTGGAGTAGGTGACTGAACAATTTCTTGGACAAACACGGATAGGAGAAAGTCATGTGGGACACAGCCCAGAACCCCGAAAACGTACACAGCTTCCCGATGTCGCACTTCCTGACGTGCCAGCGGTGTGGCCACGAGGTGCACACCTACCTCGCCTGCAGCGACAACTGCGCCTGCGCCCCGGTGATCATGCCCGGCAGCGTCCCGCTGGCCGCCTAGATCTTCAGGCCCGACTCGATCGCGAAGACGACGAGCTGGGCGCGGTCACGAGCATGCAGCTTCACCATCGCGCGCGAGACGTGCGTGCGGACGGTATCCGGGCTGACCACGAGCTCGGCGGCGATCTCGGCGTTGGAGCGGCCGGTGGCCACCCAGGCGACCATCTCCCGCTCGCGCTCGGTGAGATCACCCAGACGGGGATGCGGGTTCGCCGCCCGGCGTGAGGAACCGAACTCCTCGATCACCCTCTTCGTCACGGTCGGCGCGAGCAGCGAGCCGCCGTCGGCGACGACCCGGACCGCGTCCAGCAGCGCGACCGGCTCGGCGTCCTTGAGCAGGAACCCGCTCGCTCCCAGCCGCAGCGCCTCGAAGACGTACTCGTCGAGCTCGAAGGTCGTCAGCATCACGACGCGTACGTCCTTGAGCGAGGGGTCGCGGGTGACCTGCTCCAGCATGCCGAGGCCGTCGAGGACCGGCATCCGGATGTCGCACAGGACCACGTCGGGGTGGGTGCGGCGCAGCATCGGCAGCGCCGCGCTGCCGTCGGATGCCTCCCCGACGACCTCCAGGTCGGGTTCGGCACCGATCATCGTCGCCAGGCCCATGCGGACGAGGGGCTGGTCATCGACCAGAGCAACCCTGATCAGCGTGTGATCGGTACTGCTCATGCCAGCCCCTCCGCGCCACCCGCCGAGGACCCTGAAAGCGGGAGGGAAGCCCGCAGCCGGAAGCCCCGTACCTCCGGCCCCGCATCTAGGGTGCCCCCAAGTGCCTCCACGCGCGACCGCATTCCCACAATTCCCATCCCGGGACGCCTTTCCCCGCTCAACATGTCCGATCCCCGCCCGTCGTCGTGGACCGTCACGACCATCTCGGCCGCCGAGGTCGCGACGATCGACACCTCGGCTCGCGTCGCTCCGGCATGCCGCAGCACGTTGGTGAGCCCCTCCTGGACCACGGCGTACGCGGCCCGTTCCGCTTCCACCGAGGCCGAGTCCACCTCGACGCGAAGCGCGACCTCCAGTCCCCCGGTGCGCACGCGTTCGACCAGAGCAGGCAGGTCGGCGAGCCCGTGCTCGGGTGCCCGCGGCGCCGGACCGGCGCCGTTCTCGGTGTCGTTCTCGATGTCTGTCAGGCGGGCCAGCTGGCTGCGCAGCAGGTCGAGCGACTCCTTGCTCTCTGCACGGATGGCCTCCAGGTTGCGGCGGGCAGCAGCCGGGTCGCGGTCGAGCACGTGCAGCGCGGCGCCTGCCTGCATCGCGATCACCGCGAGCCCGTGACCGACACCGTCGTGCAGGTCGGTGGCCATGCGCACCCGCTCGTCGCTGACCACCCGGCGCTGTTGCTGGGCGCGGGCCTCGTTGCGGGAGCGCAGTGCGCTGGCGATCGCACCGCTCGCGGCGATCAGGGCGACCTGGCCGAAGGCCTGCCACTGGGACAGGTCGCCCTCCGGTCCACCGTCGGGCCCCCAGGGGCCGCGGCCACCGTCGAACCGGGGGCTCTCCGCCGGGTTCAGCAAGATCCCGGTGGCCACGAGGGCTGCGCCCACGACCGCCCAACCGACCCACGTCCGTGGGGGCAGCGACCACGCCACCGCGAAGGTGACCGCGGGCAGCGCCATGAAGATCGGCCCGTCGGCGTAGCCCGCGGTGAAGTAGACGCCGACACAGAGCCCGCTGACTGCCAGCACCCATCCCGGCGGCTGCCGCAGCAGCACCGGGAGGACGGCGACGAGAGCGAGCAGCGCGGCCAGCACGGCCGGCCCGCGGGTGTCTGCCTGGGCGTTGCTGCCCAGCGAGCCGACCAGCATCACCACGACGATCAGCCAGGGCAGCCAGTGGCGACGGATCCGGGACATGGACATGACCCTAGTTCGCGCGGGCACCCGAGACGTACGACAAAAGCGGCCGGCCGCCTACGCAGATCTGCGTAACCCGGAGCCTCCACGGTGCCGATGCCGAGCAGGGGTCGGCCACGAGAGCGTGAGGAGCATGAACGAACTCGTGGTTGAGACCGACGGGCTGACCAAGCGGTACGGCGACAGGCTCGCCGTCGACCGGGTCAGCATGACCGTCATGCGTGGCGAGGTGTACGGCTTCCTCGGCCCCAACGGGGCCGGCAAGACGACCACCTTGCGGATGATGCTCGGCCTGATCCGGCCCACCGCCGGATCGGCCAGCGTCCTGGGCCGTCCCGCCGGACGACCCGAGGTCACCGCCCGCATCGGTGCCCTGATCGAGGGTCCCGGCTTCTACCCCTACCTGAGCGGCCGCGACAACCTGCGCACGATGGCCCGCTACCAGGGACTGCCGACCACGGAGGTCGACCGGGTGCTCGCGATGGTCGACCTCACCGACCGGGCGAAGGACGCCTTCAAGGGTTACTCGCTGGGGATGAAGCAGCGTCTCGGCGTCGCCGCCGCGATGCTCGGCTCACCGGACCTGCTGGTGCTCGACGAGCCCACCAACGGGCTCGACCCGGCCGGCATGGCCGACATGCGGGCCCTGGTCGTCTCGCTCGCCGAGGCCGGTCAGACGGTGATCCTCTCCAGCCACATCCTCGCGGAGGTGCAGGAGATCTGCGACCGCGTCGGGGTCATCGACAACGGCCGCCTGCTGCGTGAGTCGACCGTCGCCGACCTACGCGGCGGCGCGACCCTGCGGGTCCGGGCGACCCCCGAGGACGCCGCTCTGGCGGCCGTCATGCGGATGGCAGGTGACGAGGGCGTACGCCGCATCGGCAACGAGACGCTCGAGGTCGACCTGCCCGCCACCGCGGCCCCCGAGGTCGTACGTCATCTGGTCGCCCACTCCATCGATGTCCACGAGGTCACCGTCGCGGAACGTTCCCTCGAGGACGTCTTCTTCGAGATGACCGGCAACAAGGAGCTCGTGTCATGAATGCGCTGAACGTAAGAGGATTCATCAACAGCACCCGGGCAGAGCTGCTGCGCCTGCGCAAGTGGTCGGCGATCTGGGTGATCGTCGGCGCCTGGCTGGCGCTGTCGCTCTCCTTCGGGTACGTCTTCAACTATGTCGCCTACAAGACCGGCGACGACAACTTCGCCGGTGACGGCGCCGGTAACGCCCAGCTGCTGGCCGAGCTGATGCCGAACGCGATCCCCGACGTGATCGTCAGCGGCCTGCCGATGTTCGGCGGCGCCCTCGCGATGGTCGTCGGCGCGCTGGTCGCCGGCAACGGGTTCGGCTGGGGCACCTGGAAGACCGTCTTCACCCAGGGACCGAGCCGGTCCACCGCCGTCGGCGGCTCGCTGGCCGCAGTCACCCTGTTCATCTTCGCGATGATGACCGCGACCCTGGTCCTGTGCGCCGGCGTCTCGGTGGCGATCGCGGCGACCGAGGGGCAGTCGATCACCATGCCCGCCCTGAGCGATCTGGCGCAGTCCTTCGGTGCCGGGTTCCTGGTGCTGGAGATGTGGGCGCTGCTCGGGTTCCTGGTCGGCGTACTCGCCAAGGGACCGGCGCTCGCCGTCGGCCTGGGCCTGGTCTGGTCGCTCGTGGTCGAGAACCTGCTCCGCGGCGTCGGCAGCCTGCTCTCGGGCATCGAGACCGTCACCGAGGCCCTCCCGGGAACCGCCGGCGGCTCGTTGGCCGGCGCGATCATCGGAGGACCCAACGGCACCCCGGGAGTCCTCGATGCGATCTCGGGCGAGCGGGCGCTGATCACCGTCGGCGCGTACGTCCTGGCCGCCGGGGTCGCCGCGGTGGTCGTGATGAGGCGGCGGGACCTCGCCTGACCTCGAAAAACATGTCCTTAACACACGCCGGGACGGGTCCGTGACACGTCTCGGCGTGTGACCGACAATCCGAGTGTGATCCTCGTTAAGTCTACTGTTTTGGTGGACAACAACCGAGCTGTCCGTTCTCAACGTCGAGACTTTCCCGTCTAGAAGAGGTTCCCACCCGTGTCCTCCAACACGCCCGAGCCCACCCCGCTCATCGAGGCTCCCAAGTCCAAGCTCCCGCTGATCATCGGGATCGTCGTCGCCGCCGCCGTCGTGATCGGCGGCCTCGCGTTCTTCCTCACCCGCGACGACGACTCCGGCAGCGACCTGACCAAGGTCACCCTCGGCGTCGTCGGTGCCGACGACCCCTACTGGAAGACCTTCCAGGACGCCGCCCGCGAGGAGGGCATCGACCTCGAGGTCAAGAACTTCGGGGACTACAACCAGCCCAACCCGGCGCTCTCGGAGGGCGAGCTGGACCTCAACCAGTTCCAGCACATCATCTTCCTGGCCGACTACAACGTCCAGAACGATGACGACCTGATCGCGCTCGGCTCGACCGCGACCTACCCGCTGGGGCTCTACTCCTCGAAGTACAAGAGCCTCGACGAGATCAAGGCCGGCGACACCGTGATCGTCCCTGACGACGAGACCAACCAGGCCCGCGGCCTGGTGCTCCTCCAGTCCAAGGGCCTGATCGAGCTGACCGACGGCGGCACCCCGTTCAGCACCATCAAGGAGGTCGACCCCTCCTCCAAGGTGAAGATCAAGGCCGTCCAGGCGGCGATCACCCCCTCCTCGCTCCCCGACGTCGCCGCCGCGATCATCAACAACGACTTCGTCGAGGACGCGGGTCTGAAGTTCTCCGACGCCCTGGCCACCGACGACCCGTCCGACCCCAAGGCGCTGCCGTACGTCAACATCTTCGCCGCTCGCGCCGACGACGCCGACAACGCGACGTACAAGAAGCTCGTCAAGATCTTCCAGGACACCAAGGCGGTCCAGGACGGCGTCTACGAGACCTCCGGCGACACCGCCGAGCTCGTCAAGATCCCGGTCGAGGACCTGCAGAAGTCGCTTGAGGACACCGAGAAGCAGGTTGAGGAGCGTCAGTGACGCACTCGGCCACCGTTGCGGGGGCGCAGGGGCGGACCCGCAACGTCACCAAGACCTATCCGGCGGCCAAGGGACGCAACGAGGTCCACGCCGTGGTCGACGTCGACCTCGACATCGCCGCCGGTGACGTACAGGCGATCGTCGGCTACTCCGGAGCCGGTAAGTCCACCCTGGTACGTCTGCTCAACGGCCTCGAGCCGGCCACCTCGGGCTCCATCCAGATCGGCGGCACCGAGCTCGTCGGCCTGCACGAGCGTCAGCTGCGGCCGATCCGGCTGGGCATCGGGATGATCTTCCAGCAGTTCAACCTCTTCGAGTCGCGTACGGTCTGGGGCAACCTGGCCTACCCGCTGCAGATCGCCGGCGTGGCCAAGGCCGAGCAGCAGCGCCGGATCTCCGAGCTGCTCCACTTCGTCGGGCTCCCCGACAAGGCCCACACCTACCCGCGCAACCTCTCGGGCGGGCAGAAGCAGCGCGTCGGCATCGCCCGCGCGCTGACCACCAACCCCTCGCTGCTGCTCGCCGACGAGGCCACCAGTGCGCTCGACCCGGAGACCACCCACGAGGTGCTTCGGCTCCTGAAGCGGGTCAACGAGGAGTTCGGCACCACCATCGTCGCCATCACCCACGAGATGGAGGTCGTCCGCGAGCTGGCCGACCACGTCGCGGTCATGGAGAACGGGCGCATCGTCGAGTCCGGCGCGGTCTACGACGTCTTCTCGGCACCCCAGCAGCCGGTCACCCGGCGCTTCGTCGGCACCGTCGTCGACGACGAGCCTGCCCCCGAGGTCCTGGCGACGCTGCGGTCCCGTCATCCCGGCCGTTTCGTGAAGGTCGAGCTCCGCGAAGGCGGTCCCCGTCAGACCGACATCTTCGCGGTCCTCCACGAGCGCGGCATCGCCTTCGAGCTCGTCTTCGGCGGCATCGAGGAGATCCGGGGCGCCACCTTCGGCAACCTCACCCTCTCCCTCGACGGCCCCGCTGCCTCGGTCGACGAGGCCGTACGCGAGCTGGCCGCCATCGTCCCCACCAAGGAGGTGGCATGAGGACCGACACCCGACTCCCCGAGCTGTGGGGCGACATCTGGTACGCCACCGGCGAGACCCTGCTGATGGTCGCGTGGACGGTGATCGTCGGCGGCCTGCTGGGCCTGCTGCTGGGCCTCGGTCTCTACCTGACCCGCAAGGGCGGTCTCTTCCCCAACCGTGTCGTCTCGGCGGTGCTGAACCTGCTGGTGAACTTCTTCCGGCCGATCCCGTTCATCATCTTCATCGCGGCCGTCCAGCCGGCCGCACGGCTGGTGGTCGGCACCGGGATCGGGATGCCGGCGGTGATCTTCTCGCTGATCCTGGCCTCGATGTTCGGCATCGCCCGGATCACCGAGCAGAATCTCATCACCGTGCCCCCTGGTGTCATCGAGGCGGCCCGTTCCATGGGCGCCTCCCGAACCCGGATCGCGGCGACCGTGCTCGTCCCCGAGGCGCTCGCCCCGGTGATCCTCGGCTTCACCTTCGCCTTCGTGGCGATCGTGGACATGTCGGCCGTGGCAGGGCTGGTCGCCGGCGGCGGGCTGGGCGCCTTCGCGCAGACCTTCGGCTACCGGCAGTACGACACGGCCGTCACCTGGGTCTGCGTCATCATCCTGGTCGCGATCGTGCAGGTGGTGCAGTTCGCCGGAAACGCGCTGGCCGCACGCATCCTGAGCCGCTGACCTGAGCAGCTGACCTCAGGCGCGAGCCAGGATCTCGCCGTGGAGGACGGAGAACCAACCGTCCTCCGCCTCAGCCCACGACCGCCACCCGCCCGCGACCCGGGCGAGGTCGGCGGTCGTGGCGTCTCCGGAGTCGACGAGCTGGCGGGCGACCGCGGAGTCGGTGAACCGGTCGGCCCACATCCCACCCCACCACGCCCGGTCCTCGGGGTCGGCGAAGCACCAGGTGCTCGAGGTGGCCTCGATGTCGGTGAAACCGGCGGCCCGCGCCCAGAAGAGCAGGCGGCGGCCGGCGTCGGGCTCACCGCGGTTGGCCCGTGCGGCGCGGTGGTAGAGGCGCAGCCACTCGGTCAGTTCGGCCGACTCCGGCCACCAGACGAAACCCGCATAGTCGCTCTCGCGCACCGCCACGATCCCACCGGGCTTGGTCACCCGCCGCATCTCCCGCAGCGCCTGCACCGGGTCCGCCACGTGCTGCAGCACCTGATGGGCGTGGACGACGTCGTACGCGGCGTCCTCGATGCTCAGCGCGTGCACGTCCTCGACCCGGAAGTCGACGTTCGCGACTCCGCCTGTCTCGGCGGCCTGCCGAGACAGCTCGAGCTCCGGCTCGCCGATCTCCGTCGCGGTCACGTGAGCGACCCGGCCGGCAAGATCGAGCGTGATCGTCCCCGGCCCGGCACCCACGTCGAGCAGCCGCTGCTCAGGGCTCAGGTGCGGCAGCAGGTAGGCGGCGGAGTTCTCCGCCGTACGCCACCTGTGCGAGCGCAGTACCGACTCGTGGTGGCCATGCGTGTAGGTCGACATGCATCGACTCTACGCGCGGAATCCCGAAGCATGAGACGCAATTCTCGTTATGCGGACAGACGAGGCCATGCGGAGTCGGCGCAGCCCAGGCGGCGCCTGCCCCAGAGGATCCCGCCAACGAGCGCGCCGAGAAGCAGCGTGTTGAGCACGATCACGACACCGGTCTCGAACGGCGCCGCGCCGCCACCCGGTCGCGCGTCCTCGGGCGCCACCTCGTGCCGGTCGAACACGGCCTGCCCGTGGCCGGAGACCTGGGGCTCGTCGGCCGTCGCCGCGCTCAGCGCCGCGGAGGCGAGGACGACGGCAACCATCCCGGCGAGCAGAATCCGCAAGGTGCGACTCATCATGCTGTCGAGCGTGAGCCTCGGTCCCGTCAGGAACCCGACGCACACCGTCCCTACCGGCAACAACCCGGTGAACAATCAGGAGGAGCCGATCAGGTGGAGATCAGCCGGTTGAACATCCGGTTGGCCCAGCTCGGGGTGACTCCGGAGAGACCGAGCAGGAATCTCGCCTTGGTGCCGACGCCGCGATGGACGCCGCCGAGCAGGCCGTGTCCG
The DNA here is from genome assembly GCF_042730435.1 of Nocardioides sp. NPDC059952. Taxonomy (NCBI): domain Bacteria; kingdom Bacillati; phylum Actinomycetota; class Actinomycetes; order Propionibacteriales; family Nocardioidaceae; genus Nocardioides; species Nocardioides sp. NPDC059952. The sequence goes on from NZ_JBHWLY010000015.1 coordinate 84,677, forward strand.
CTGGTCGCGGCCGCGTAGACGGACTCGGCGACGTCGTCGGGGGTGAGCGAGACCTTGAGCCGTCGCAGCGCCGGGAAGTCGTGACCCCACACCATCGAGGTGTCCGCGAACAGCGGCCACAGGGCGGTCACCGTGATCCCGTCGGCGGACCACTCCAGGTCGAGGGCCTCGGAGAGGCCGCGTACGGCGAACTTCGTGGCGGAGTAGATCGCCATGCCCGGCTGGCCGTAGATGGCGGAGGCGGAGGCGAGGTTGACGACGTGGGAACCGGGCCGCAGGAAGGGTCGCGCGAGGTGGCAGCCGTTGACCAGGCCCTTGACGTTGACGTCGATGATCGCCTGCTGCCGATCCAGCGGCAGGTCGGCGAACTTGCCGATCTGGATGATGCCGGCGTTGTTGACGAGTACGTCGAGGCTGCCGCCGCTCACCGCGACGAAGCCATCCAGGGCGACCTGCCAGGACGCGGCATCGCGTACGTCCAGGGTGCCGGTGACGATCTCGCCGGCGAGCGGCTCGACCTCGACGGCCAGGGACGTCAGGCCGTCGAGGTCGATGTCGTAGGCGCCGACGAGCCATCCTTCGCGAGCGAACCGTAGGGCGGTCGCGCGGCCGATGCCGGCGGCCGCCCCGGTGATCAGTACGGACCTGGGCACGTGCTCGGTCAGGCCCTGGCGAAGTCGTTGCTGGTGTCGAAGAACCAGACCGTCGAATCGGTGCAGACGATCCGGTCGAGCTTGCCGACGGCGACCTGTGAACGCGGCGTCTTGCCCGAGGCCAGCACCACGTCGTAGGCGTCGCTGGTCCGCAGCACCGACCACGGCTCGGACTCGGTGCCCTCTCCCGTGCTGATGATGCTGTCGAGCGCTGACTGGGCCAGGATCGACTCGCGTTGGGCCTGCTCGAGGTTGCCGAGGCCGCGCTGAGCGTCAGCGAGGGCGGTGTGGGCCGAAGGGCTGAAGATCGCGCCAGGCATCAGCCCATGGACCGCGGCGATCGCGCCGGCGTAGTCGCCGACCGACATCATCGGGGCGACCATCTCGGTGATCTCGAGATCGGGCCGGAAGTTCGGAGCTTCCAGGATCGCCTCACGTAGGGCTCTCAGCGACTCCGGGCCGGGATCGCGAAGATAGACGTCGAGCAGCTCAGCGTACGTGGCCAACAGGGGTCCCCCCTTGAATAACGGTCGCCATGCACGGTAGCCAATGGTGCGGCCACGTGGGGCGGTTGACAACGATTATGCGCCCTATTGTGACTCGGAAGTTGCGCGGCCCCCCGGTTTCTATCGCCAGCCGAGATCAGGGGCGACGTGGGTCAGGATGCTCTCCAGGGCATGTGCGTTGTAGTCGACGCCGAGCTGGTTCGGCACCGTGATCAGCAGCGTGTCGGCGGCCTGGATCGCCTCGTCCTCGGCGAGCTCCTTGACCAGGACGTCGGGCTCGGCGGCGTACGAACGCCCGAAGATCGCGCGGGTCTGGTCGTCGATGTTGCCGATCTGGTCCTTGGCCTGCCGGTCGAGACCGAAGTAGCGCCGGTCCTCGTCGTTGACGAGGGCGAAGATGGAGCGCGAGACCGAGACGCGCGGCTCCCGCTCGTGTCCGGCCTCCCTCCATGCTTCGCGGTAGGCCTCGATCTGCTCGCGCTGCTGGATGTGGAACGGCTTGCCGTTCTCGTCGTTCTTGAGGGTCGAGCTCTGCAGGTTCATCCCGAGTCCCGCCGCCCAGCGCGCGGTCGCCAGCGAGCTCGAACCCCACCAGATCCGGTCGCGCAGGGTCTCGGAGTAGGGCTCGACCCGGAGCTTGCCCGGCGGGTTGGGGAACATCGGCCGCGGGTTGGGCTCGGCGAACTCCACCCCCTCGATGATCTTGAGGTACGTCTCGGTGTGAGCACGTGCCATGTCGGCCTCGGAGGCGCTCTCGCCGGGGTCGTAGCCGAAGTAGCGCCACCCGTCGATGACCTGCTCGGGTGAGCCGCGGCTGATCCCGAGCTGCAGGCGCTCGCCGGAGATGAGGTCGGCGGCCGCCGAGTCCTCAGCCATGTAGAGCGGGTTCTCGTAGCGCATGTCGATGACACCGGTGCCGATCTCGATCCTCGAGGTGCGAGCGCCGACCGCGGACAGCAGCGGGAAGGGCGAGGCGTACTGGCGGGCGAAGTGGTGGACCCGGAAGTACGCACCGTCCACACCCAGCTCCTCGGCGGCGACCGCGAGGTCGATCCCCTGGATCAGCGCATCCCGTGCCGACTGCGTCTGCGAGTAGGGCGACGGTGTCCAGTGGCCGAAAGACAAGAATCCGATGTTCTTCACGACTAGTAGAACTCTCAACAGTCCCGCGAGATTCCCTCCGAGGGGTCCCGGACGCCGACCGGCTCGGGTCAGCCAGGGCGGCTGGGACCTTCGCCTCTGGGTGTTCTGCTCTCCGGAACCGCCCTCGAACTGACACCACCTTGTCGGTGGTGACCTGCAGTTCTGCGTTCTGTTCTCATTCGATCAACACGCGAGAGTTCCTTCGTGCGCCCGGTAAAGCGGACGTCCACACGGCATCAACAACTGCCCCTTATGAGTTTATCTATCGGTCGACCGAATAATCATATCGGTCGACTGACCAGGGAAAACAATGTCTCGGCGTGTTGTCCAAGCTCTTCCGAAGTCGCGGATTATCGTGTTACATATCAGGCAGCTTCACCGATGCAGTTTCACCGATATAAGGCCAACCAACATTCTCTGGGGGATGAATTAATTATGTGGGACACCGTTGAGGTGCAGAGCTTCACGCTTTCTCACGACATGCCGTGCCGCGACTGCGGTCACGCACGTCACCGCTTCTTGCCGTGCGACTCCGAGTGCGACTGCCGCACCCACGAGGTAGCGGAGCTACTGGAGGTCGCCGGCGCTCGCTGAACGACCTGGCGTCAGCTGTCTCGGGCGTCCAGAAACGGTGACCACCGCAGTTGCGGTGGTCACCGTTCTTGTGTTCGAAAGCCGGAAATTTCAGATTGGTCCGGGTGGCGGAAGTAGATCGTCCGCAATCAGGAAGAGGATCGCTTCATGGACATCGTTCTCGTACCCGGCCTCTGGCTGGATGCCTCCTCATGGGACCTCGTCGTCCCCCATCTGACCGACGCCGGCCACACCCCGCGGCCGCTCACCCTGCCCGGCCTCGAGTCGGCCGAGACCGACCGGTCCGGCGTGCACGTCGCCGACCAGGTCGCCGCCGTCGTGGCCGCCATCGACGAGTCGGCCTCGCCGGTGATCCTCGTCGGCCACTCGATGGGCTGTGCAGTGGCCGGTGCGGCTCTCGATGCGCGCGTCGACAAGGTCGCCGCTGTGGTCTACGTCGGCGGCTGGCCGGCGGAGCCGGGGATGATCCCGGCCAAGAACTTTCCGACCGACGGCGCCGACCTGCCGCCGGTGCCGTGGGAGGAGTTCGACGAGGCCGACGTGCGCGACCTCGACCGCGCCGCCTTCGAGGCACTGCTGCGGCCCTCCCCCGCCAACCTGACCTCCGAGCCGTTCGAGCTCGGTGACGAACGTCGCTACTCGGTCCCGGCGGTGTTCGTCTGCCCCGAATACACCGCCGCGGACCTGAAGGAGTGGATCGCCGACGGCACCGAGTCGGTCGCCGCCATCCCGAAGCACAAGGACACGACCTTCATCGACCTGCCCACGGGGCACTGGCCGCAGCTGACCAAGCCGGCCGAGCTCGCGGCCATCATCGGGCAGAGCGGCGGCGCAGTGACCGTCGGGTAGCGTCGATCGGGTGCGCACCCGGCTCGCTGCCCTGGCCACCGCCACAGCCCTGGCGCTCGTCGCCGGCTGTGGCGGTGAGCCGTCCTCGGATCCGGCCGGCACTCCGTCGGCTTCCTCGACCGTCCGGCCCTCGCCCAGCCCGTCCTCGCCTGGCACGTCACCGGCGACGGTCCCGCTCGACGATGCGTCGGTGCCACTGGCAGATCGCCTCACCCAGGCGATGGCGACTGTCGCCGGTGGGAAGCCAGGAGCCGAGGACGTACGCGAGGCCGCGCTGTTCGAGCAGACGACCGCACGCGACCTCGCCCGCGGGTCGAAGGCGAAGGCCGACTCGGTTCTGGGCGCGCTCGGCCGCGCCGATCGCGCCCAGCTCACGGCGGACATCGCCGCGGCACGAGAGCTCATGGTCATGACCGACCCTCAGCCCGAGCTCCCGGACTGGAGGATCCTGACGCCGCCGATGCCGGAGGAGCTGCACCCGCTCTATCGCAAGGCGCAGCAGGCGACCGGGACGCCGTGGGAGTACCTCGCGGCCGTCCACCTGGTCGAGACCCGCATGGGCCGCATCCGTGGCACCAGCACCGCGGGTGCCCAGGGCCCGATGCAGTTCCTACCCTCGACCTTCGCCCAGTACGGCGCCGGCGGCGACATCAACGACCCCGCCGACGCGATCATGGCCGCCGGACGCATGCTCGCCAACAACGGCGCTCCGGGCGACATGGCCGGAGCGCTGTGGTCCTACAACCATTCCGACCGCTACGTGGCGGCCGTCAGCGCCTACGCCGAGCAGATGAAGCGGTCCCCCGCTGCGTACGACCTCTACTGGCACTGGCAGGTCCTCTACCGCCACCAGGACGGCACCATGCTCCTCCCCGAGGGCTACCCCGGCGAGAAGGCCGTACGCATCGCCGGCTGATCCGGCCGACGGCGGGGGTCAGTAGGGGCGCTCGACGGCGTACTGGACGAGGCTGACGTCCTCGCCGCGGTAGGTGTCGGAGCCGTGGCGGCCGGTCTCGATGAAGCCTGTCGTGCCGAAGAGCTTCTTGGCGCGAGTGTTCGTCTCGTGCGTCTCGGCCCAGATCCGGGTCAGGTCGAGCACGGAGAAGCCGTAGGTGAGCGCGGTCTTGATGGCCCGCCGGCCGAGGCCATGGCCCCAGCGTGTGCTGGGGCCGATGGCGATGCCGAGCTCGCGGGTGTCGGGGGCCAGTCCGTGGATGTCGGCGTAGCCGACGACCTCCTCGTCGAGCTCCACCGCGAGCCTGATGAGCTCGGGCGGTGGGGCATCGATCAAGCGGCGCCAGTGGCGGAGGTGACCGTCACGGTCGCGCTCCGGCCAGCCGTTGGCCACCCGGAACTCCTCATCGTGTGCCCAGTCGGCGAAGACGTGTTCGTCGCCCGGTGACAGCGGGCGCAGGCGCATGGTGTCGGTGCGGGGCATCGACCGAGTCTTGCAGATGAGGCGCCCGGCCGATCCCCTGCCCGGGATCCAGCGTGGCTCAGTAGGTGAGCTGAACCTTGGTCGCCAGCCGCTCGTCCATGAGGCGGTAGCCCTCGGCGGCCTCCGCGAACGGCAGCGCCTTGTCGAAGACCAGACCGGGGTTGATCGTGCCCTCCAGCGTCAGGCGCAGGAGGTCGGGGAGGTAGCGGCGCACCGGCGCCATCCCACCCTTGAGACCGACGTTGGTGCGGAAGAGCGCGTTGACCGGAAGGTTGACGTCGTGCGGGACACCGACGAACCCGACGGTCGCCCCGGGACGGGCCACCTTGGAGGCCGTCTTGAAGGACTGGTCGGTGCCCACGCACTCCAGGACGTAGTCGGCCCCGACGCCACCGGTGAGCTCGCGTACGGCCGCCTCGCCCTCCTTGCCACGGGCGGCGACGATGTCGGTGGCGCCGAACTTCTTGGCGATCTCCTGGCGGGCCACGTGGCGCGACATCGCCACGACGCGCTCGGCGCCGAGCTGGGCAGCAGCCAGCACGCCGCACAGGCCGACCGCGCCGTCACCGACCACGACCGCGGTCCCGCCCTTGGGGCCGGTGCCGAGACCCGACATGACCGCTGCGTGCCAGCCGGTGGCCATCACGTCGGTGAGCGCGAGCAGGTCGGGGTACATCGTCGGGTCGGGAGTCTCGTCGAGCTTGACCAGCGAGCCGTCGGCCTGGTTGACCAAGGCGTACTCGCCCTGGCCGCTGACCGTGAAGCCGAGGTTCACGCAGACCGACTGGACTCCGGCCAGGCAGTGCGGGCAGGTGTTGTCGCAGTGGTCGAAGGGGACGATCACGAAGTCGCCGGCCTTGAAGTCGCGTACGTCGGCACCGACCTCCTCGATCACGCCGATGCACTCGTGGCCGATGGTGCGCGGCTCCTCGATGTCGCCGTTGGAGCCGCGGTAGTTCCACAGATCGGAGCCGCAGATGCAGGAACCCACCACTTTGACGATTGCTTCGGTGGGCTTCGTCAGAGCAGGATCGGGTACCTGGGTGAAGCGGATGTCGCCCACCCCATGGATCGTCGTCGCGCGCATGGTGGCATCCTGTCATCCGGCGTACGAGATGTTGCACATGGTGGCCGTTGGGGCCGCAGGCAACAGTCATGAAACGAAACGCCGACACTTCGCGGGGAATCCAGGCTTATCTCATATATGAGTTACGGTGGTGCACCATGACCGACGGATACAAAGGTCGTATCGGGAACCTGATTCGCGATGCGCGCAAGCACAAGGGCCTCACCCAGGCACAGCTCGCCGATCTTCTCAACACCAGTCAGAGCGCGATCAACCGCATCGAGCAGGGGCAACAGAACCTGTCGCTGGAGATGATCGCCCGGGTGGGCGCCGCTCTGGACTCCTCCCTCGTGGACATCGGGGCCGGCCCGACGCACCTGCGCGTCACCGGTCCGACGAAGCTCTCCGGTGAGATCACGGTCAAGACCTCGAAGAACGCCGGGGTCGCCCTCCTGGTCGGCTCGCTCCTCAACCGCGGCCGTACGACGCTGCGCAAGGTCGCGCGCATCGAAGAGGTCAACCGCATCATCGAGGTGCTCAACTCGATCGGCGTGCAGACCCGCTGGCTCAACGACGACAACGACCTCGAGATCGTGCCGCCGAAGGAGCTGCGCCTCGACGCCGTGGACGAAGCCGCTGCGCGCCGGACTCGCTCGGTGATCATGTTCCTCGGCCCGCTGCTGCACCGCCTGGACGTCTTCGAGCTGCCCTACGCCGGCGGCTGCAACCTCGGCACCCGCACCGTCGAGCCGCACCTGTCGGCCCTGCGCCCCTTCGGCCTCGAGGTCAAGGCCACCGACGGCGCCTACCACGCGAGCGTGAACCGGGAGATCCAGCCGGGGCGCCCGATCGTGCTGACCGAGCGCGGCGACACCGTCACCGAGAACGCCCTGATGGCTGCCGCGCTGCACCCGGGCACCACGGTGATCCGCAACGCCTCGTCCAACTACATGGTCCAGGACCTCTGCTTCTACCTGCAGAAGCTGGGCGTCGAGGTCGAGGGCATCGGCACCACCACGCTGCGCGTCACCGGCCGCGAGGTCATCGACGTCGACGTCGACTACGCGCCGAGCGAGGACCCGATCGAGGCGATGTCGCTGCTCACCGCCGCGATCGTCACCGACTCCGAGATCACCATCAAGCGGGTCCCGATCGAGTTCATGGAGATCGAGCTGGCGACGCTGGAGGAGATGGGCTTCAACTACACCCTCTCCGAGGAATACCTGGCGCTCAACGGCAAGACCCGCCTGGTCGACATCACCTCCAAGCACTCGGTGCTGCACGCGCCGCTGGACAAGATCCACCCGCTCCCCTTCCCCGGCCTCAACATCGACAACCTGCCGTTCTTCGCCGCGATCGCGGCGGTGGCGCAGGGTCAGACGCTGCTGCACGACTGGGTCTACGAGAACCGGGCGATCTACCTGACCGAGCTCAACAAGCTCGGCGGCAACGTCACGCTCATGGACCCGCACCGGGTGATGATCGAGGGCCCGACCCACTTCTCCGGCACCGAGATCGTCTGCCCGCCGGCGCTGCGTCCCGCCGTCGTCGTGCTGCTCGCGATGCTCGCTTCGAAGGGCACCTCGGTGCTCCGCTCGACCTACGTCATCGCCCGCGGCTACGAGGATCTCGCCGAGCGGCTCAACCAGCTCGGCGCGAACATCACCGCGTTCCGCGATATCTGATCAGAGATCGGGCCGAGTCGGCTCATCTGACCACGTTCCTCGCCGAGTCGGCGCGTCATGACG
>NZ_JBHWLY010000016.1:0-92351 GCF_042730435.1 Nocardioides sp. NPDC059952
TTCCTCTCCTAGGAGAGCGTCACATGTGCAGCGGCTCGACGGTCTTGTCGTCGCCGCCCTTGCCGACCCGCGAGTTGCGGTAGCCGTAGAGGAAGTAGATCGCGAAGCCGATCGCCATCCACACCAGGAACCGCAGCCAGGTCTCGATGCTCAGGTTGAGCGTGAGGTAGATGCAGATCGCCGCGGCGACGAACGGCAGCACCGGGCTGAACGGCACCTTGAAGGAGCGCGGCAGGTCCGGGCGACGCTTGCGCAGGATCGGCACGGCGATCGAGACCAGCGCGAAGGCGGTCAGGGTGCCGATGTTGACCATCTCCTCGAGCTTGCCGACCGGGGTGAAGGTGGCGACCACCGCGACCAGGGCACCGATGGTGAGGGTGATCCGGATCGGGGTGCCGGTCTTCTGGTTCACGTGGGCGAACCTCACCGGGAACAGACCGTCGCGGCTCATCGCGAAGACGACCCGGATGGCGCCGATCATCAGCGTCATCACGACGGTGGTCAGACCGGCCACGGCGCCCGCCGAGATCAGGGTCGCGAAGCCACTTCGGCCGACGTCGCGGAACGCGGTGGCGAGCGCGGCGTCGGGGTCGATCTCGTCGTAGCTCACCATGCCGGTGATGACCAGGGCGACGGCGACGTAGAGGATCGTGCAGATCACCAGCGAGCCGATGATGCCGCGGGGCAGGTCGCGTTGGGGGTTCTTGGCCTCCTCCGCGGTCGTGGCGACCACGTCGAAGCCGATGTAGGCGAAGAAGACGACCGACGCGGCCGAGATGATGCCGAGGACACCGAAGGTCTGCGGCTCGAGGCCGAAGGCCCACTGGATCAGCGGCTGGTGGATGCCCTCACCGGTGATGGAACCGGCGCGCTCCGGGACGAACGGGGAGTAGTTGGAACCCGAGATGTAGAACATGCCGGCGACGATGACGAACAGGACGATGAACAGCTTGACCGCGACGAGCGCGAGGTTGACCCGCAGCGACTCCTTGATGCCGATCGTGATCAGGCCGACCAGGACGATGACGAGCACGAGCGCGGCCAGGTTGGGCTGACCGAAGTCGGCGTTGGCATCCGGACCGAAGCCTTCGGGCCAGCCGAGGCCGATCTCCTCGAGGAAGATCACCAGGTAGCTGCTCCAGCCCTGCGCGACCACGGACGCACCGAGCACCATCTCCAGGATCAGGTCCCAGCCGATGATCCAGGCGAGCATCTCGCCGAGGGTGGCGTAGGAGAAGGTGTACGCCGACCCCGACACCGGCACGGTCGAGGCGAACTCGGCGTAGCACAGCGCCGCCAGGCCACAGCAGATCGCGGCGATGATGAACGAGAAGACAACGCCGGGTCCCGCGTACTGGGCTGCGGCCCGACCGGTCAGGGTGAAGATTCCCGCGCCGATGATGACGCCGATCCCGAAGACCGTGAGGTCAACCGCGGTGAGCCGCCTTTTGAGCGTGAACTCCGGAGTTTCGGCATCGGCAAGGGATTGCTCGATGGACTTGGTGCGCCAAACAGACATGAGGGATAGGAAACCATCCCGACCGGTGGACAGGAAAGGTCGGGGGTGTCATCCGTCACATCTCGCACCTGAAGCTGCTCGCCGCCGAGGCGTCGCCGCCGACGTACGCAGGCCAGCTCGGCCACTCGCACAACGGCCGCGTGCGGTTGGCCCCGGCGTTACCGTCGGCGACCACCTGGGTCTCGCCCGGCGCGACGCCGCGCTCGGCCCATCTCTCCAGGGTCGTGAGCGAGTCGTAGGAGGCGGAGAAGGCGACCGGGGCGAAGTTGGCGTGGTTGGCACCGGGCACCAGATAGAACCGGGAGAACCCCTCGGTCGCCCGCTTGCCCATCACCCGCTGGACGCGCTGGTAGTAGTCGATCGTGGAGCGGTGGCTGACCAGCTCGTCGGCGGCACCGTGGACCAGGATCAGCCTGCCGCCGGAGCGGGCGAACGGGCGCAGGTCGGCGTCGTTGACGTCCTGGAGCGCGGTCAGCTCGCTGATCCGGCGCTGCCACTTCCCCGGGTCGGCCGGGTCGATCGCGAACGGGCTGATCTGCGGGTCGCGAGCGACGAAGTACTTGGCCCACTGGTTCCAGAACTGCATGCCGTAGCCGGCGGTCACCGGCATCGGGTCGGCCGGCGCGGTGGTGCCGAAACCGAGGACCGGCGTGGACATCCGCGCCCCGGACAGCAGCGGGAACCCGGGGTAGCCCCACTCCCCGCTCGCCACCCGGTAGGGCAGCCGCCAGCTGCTGTCGGCCGCCACCACCGCATCCACCTGCTCACGCGAGAGGCAGGTGTCGCCGGGCGTCTCGCCCTCGCCGCACAGCAGCGTCTCCGGGTCGAAGTCACAGCCGGCCTCGTCGGAGATCACCCCGTCCGCGAGCCCGTCTCCGCCGTCGCAGGCGGCCAGGACCCGTTGCGCGACGAGGTCCTGCTGCGCCTTCGACGGGTACGCGCCGGGCTTGGCGAACTCGTGGGTGATCCGGCCGAAGAAGAGGTCGAGGGTGGCGGCGTTCCAGGCGGGGTAGGCGGAGATCACTCCGTCGAAGTCGCGCGGCCAGCGCTGCGCGACGGCGAGGGCCTCCCGGCCACCGGTCGAGCCGCCGGCGAAGTAGGTCGTGCGGGGTGCCCGGCCGAGGGCCCTCGTGGTCACGTACGTGGCGGTGTCGTGCACCTTCTTGAGCGCGTCACCGGAGAAGTTGCGCACGGCCTCGTCGTTCTGCCCGAACCAGCCGTCCAGGCTGGCGATCGGGTGGCGATCGGTGTCGGCCTGATGGCCGGAGTCGCTGGCGTAGGTGGCGTAGCCACGGCCGAGCGGGGTGCGCTGGTCGACCGGCCCGAAGGGCACGTTCTGGGCGAGGTTGGGGACGGTGCCGTTGTAGCCACCACCGCCGAACATCATCGTCCGTCCGTTCCACCCCTGCGGCAGGGCCAGACCCATCCGGATGTCGGGGGCCGCGGGGTCGACCGGGTGGATCGCGATGTCCACGCGGCAGTATGCCGGGACCGCGGTCGGGCCGGTCCCGGATGCCGGCATCGACGTCGTCGCGGTGACCTCGGCACCGGTGGTCGGCAGGCCGATGCGATGGGCGGGGATCCTCAACCCGACCAGCGACGAGCAGTCGGCGGTGCCCGTCAACGGCGCGGCACCCGCCGGCACCTGGCCGACGACCAGGGCCGCGGCGGCGAGGACGAGCGAGGTGCCGGCGGTCAGGAATCTGCGTACGAGGGTGGGGACCATTGCTCAAGGATCGCGAGGCGGTGTGACGTGCGCCATGTGGTTGCTGCACACAACTCCGGTGCCCGAGATGTGGGCGACGGCGAGCCGTGCACCGGCGGGTCTGCATGGGGATGAGTCACACAACCGATGGGCCCAGTGTGTCCCGAACCCCTATGGCGTACGTCTCACCACTTCCCTAGCGTCGCCCCTGTGACGAGCACCACATCGACCCCGAGGTGCGCACTACGGACCGAGGGTCTCACCAAGGACTTCCGCGGCTTCCGTGCGGTCAGCTCCGTCGACCTGGAGGTCGCCGAGGGCACCGTTCACGCGCTCGTCGGCCCCAACGGCGCCGGCAAGACGACCCTGTTCAACCTGCTGACCGGGTTCCTCAAGCCCACCGGCGGACGGATCACGGTCTTCGGTGACGACGTCACCGGGATGGCACCGGAACGGATCACCCGCCACGGGGTGGCCCGCTCCTTCCAGATCACCAGCCTCTTCGAGAACCTCACCCCGCGCGAGCACGTCGAGATCGCGCTCCAGGGGCTGACCAACCAGGGGCTGCGGTTCTGGCGCTCGGAGAAGCTGCTGGGGCGGCGCCGCGAGGAGGTCGACCGGCTGCTGGCCGAGGTCGGCCTGACCGAGCTCGCCGACAAGCCGACCGGGCTGATGGCGTACGGCCAGAAGCGGGCGCTCGAGCTCGCGCTCGTGCTCGCCGTCGAACCCAGGCTGTTGCTGCTCGACGAGCCGACGGCGGGGATGGGCATCGAGGACGTCGACCGCACCATCGAGCTCGTCCGGCGCATCGCCGCCGGACGCACCGTGGTCTTCGTCGACCACAACATGCACGTCGTCGCCCACCTGGCCGACCGAGTCACGGTGCTCCAACAGGGCCAGGTGCTCGCTGAGGGTCCCTACGACGAGGTCCGCGCGGATCCGCGCGTCATCACCGCCTACCTCGGAGAGGCTCACAGTGCTTGAGATAGAGAACCTGAGCGCGTGGTACGGCGAGGCGCAGGCGCTGCGCGAGGCCACCCTGAGCGTCGGCGAGGGCGAGGTCGTGACCCTCGTCGGCCGCAACGGCGCCGGCAAGACCACGCTCGTACGCTGCCTGATGGGCCTCCACAAGCACCTGACCGGATCGATCCGGCTCGACGGTCGCGAGATCACCTCGTTGCCCGCGCACAAGCGGGCGCGCGCCGGGCTCGGCTGGGTGCAGGACGACCGCGGCATCTTCGCCAACCTGAGCGTGGAGGAGAACCTCCTGCTGCCGCCCCGCGTCTCCGAGTCGGCGTGGACGCTGGAGCAGGTCTACGACGCCTTTCCGGCTCTCGGCAGCCGCCGGCGAGCGGGCGGGACGACGCTCTCGGGCGGTGAGCAGCAGATGCTCGCCGTCGCCCGGGTGCTCCGCACCGGCGCCCGCCTTCTTCTCCTCGACGAGCCCTCCGAAGGGCTCGCCCCCGTCATCGTCGCCCAGATCGGCGACATCGTGCGGACCGCGAAGCAGTCCGGCATCGGCGTGCTCCTGATCGAGCAGAACGTACGTTTCGCCGCCACCGTCGCCGACCGCCACTACCTGCTCGCCCAGGGCCGCCTGGTCGAGAGCCTGGACAACGACGAGTTCGTCGAACGTCAGGACGAGCTGCTCGAGCACCTCGGGATCTGAGGTACGTCCCCCAGCGATGGAGCACACCCCTACCCCACTAGGAGAGACACGATGAACAAGCAACGGTTGGTTGCCGGCGCGTCCATACTGACGGCCGGTGTCCTGGTCACCGCAGGCTGCGGCGCCGGCGGGCCGAGCGCCAGCGGAGGCGACTTCACCGACGACAAGGTGGTCCTCGCCCTGCTCAACGACGCCTCCGGCGTCTACAAGGACGTCTCCGGCCCCAACTCGAAGATCGCGATCCAGATGGCGATCGACGACTACCAGGAGAAGTACGGCGACGAGGCCGTCGTCGACACCATCGAGGTGACCTCGGCCGATCACCAGAACGAGCCGGACATCGCCAACACCAAGGCCCAGGAGCTCTACGACCGCGAGGGCGCCGACGTGATCCTGGACGTGCCGACCTCGTCGGCGGCGCTGGCGGTCGCGACGCAGGCGAAGAACAAGAAGAAGCTCTACATGAACATCGGGGCCGGTACCACCGAGCTGACCGGCGCGCAGTGCAACAAGTACACCTTCCACTACGCCTACGACACCTGGATGCTGGCCAACGGCACCGGCACCGTCGTCACCGAGGAGGGCGACAAGAACTGGCAGCTGATCTACCCCGACTACGCCTTCGGCCAGGACATGGTGAAGTCGTTCACCGGCGCCATCGAGGCCGGCGGCGGCAAGGTCGCGGGCACGATCGCGACGCCGTTCCCGAACGACAACTTCGCGACGTACATCACCAAGGCGGGAGCCGCGAAACCGCAGGTCATCGGCACCATGCACGCCGGTGGCGACCTGATCAACCTGGTCAAGCAGTACAACGAGTCCGGGCTCAAGGACCAGGGCATCGACCTGGCCGTCGGGCTGATGTTCATCTCCGACATCCACTCGCTCGGCGTCGAGGCGTTCGAGGGCACGATCTTCACCGACGCCTGGTACTGGAATCTCGACGAGAAGTCTCGCGAGTGGGCCGACCGTTTCATGGAGGAGACCGGCGACCGGCCGACGTACGCCCACGCGGGCAACTACTCCGCGGCCCTGCAGTACCTCGAGGCGGTCCAGGCGGCCGGCACCGACGACGCCGACAAGGTCGTCGCGGAGCTCGAGGGCAAGAAGGTCGAGGACATGTTCCTGCGCAACGGTGAGATCCGCGCCGAGGACCACCGCGTCGTCCACGACGTCTACCTGGCCCGGGTCAAGGGGCCGGACGACGTCAAGGAGGACTGGGACTACGAGGAGATCATCAAGACGATCCCGGCCGAGGAGGCGTTCCGCCCGGCGGCTGAGTCCGGCTGCTCGATGTAGGTGCGAGGTCTAGAGGGATTGGTATGAACGCGGTTCTGCAGTACACCGTCCAAGGGCTCGCGGCCGGCAGCTTCTACGCGCTGGCCGCGCTCGGCCTGGCGGTCATCTTCGGGGTGCTGGGCGTGGTCAACTTCGCCCACGGCGCCTTCTACATGCTGGGTGCGGTCGCCGCGGCGGTGCTCCTGGACACGCTCGGCCTGAGCCTGTGGGGTGCGCTGATCGTGGTGCCGCTGCTGATGCTGGTCTTCGGGATGCTGGTCGAGCGGCTGCTGGTGCAGTGGCTGCTGCCGCTCGACCCGCTCTACAACCTGCTGCTCACCTTCGGGCTGACCCTGCTGCTGGTCGACCTCGTCAAGCGCCGCTACGGGGTCTCGGGGCTGCCCTACGAGCGGCCCGAGGCGCTCTCCGGTCGAGTGCAGCTGGGCGGCGTCGGGCTGCCGGTCTACCAGCTCTTCGTGATCGGGGTGGCGCTGCTGGTCTGCCTCGGCGTCTGGCTGCTGATGACGCGTACGCGGGTCGGGATGATCGTCCGGGCCGCGACCGAGCGGCCCGAGCTCGCCGGTGCGCTCGGGATCAACGTCGGGCGCTGGGTGACGCCGGTGTTCGGCTTCGGGGTCGCGCTCGCCGGTCTGGCCGGGGTGCTGGCCGCACCGTTCCGGGCGATCACCGCCGAGATGGGCAGCGACTTCATCATCATCCTGTTCGCGGTCGTGGTGATCGGCGGGCTCGGCTCGATCGTGGGCGCGGTGGCGGGCGGGTTCCTGGTCGGTCTCGTGGAGGCGTTCGGGCAGGCGTACGCACCGACCTTCTCGCAGGTGCTCATCTTCGTGCTGATGGCCGTGGTGGTCCTGGCCCGGCCGGCCGGGCTCTTCGGCCGAGAGGAGGCGACGGCATGACGTCCATCGCGACAGCCGGTGCGAGCGTCACCGAGCAGCATGCGGCGATCGCCGGGGCACGGCCCTGGCAGCGGCTGGTCCTGCTGGGAATCGGGCTGGCGGTGGCGCTCGGACTGCCGTGGTTCGTCTACCCGCCGGTGGCGATGGACATCGCCGCGTGGGCGCTCTTCGCGGTGGCCCTCGACCTGCTGCTGGGCTACTGCGGGCTGCTCTCGTTCGGTCACGCCGCGTTCTGGGGCGGATCTGCGTACGCCACCGGGCTGATCGCCATCCACCTCGGCGTGCCCTTCCCCGTGGCGGTCCTGGGCGGCGCGGTCTTCGCGATGATCCTCGCCGTGCCCATCGGGTATCTGTCGGTGAAGCGGTCGGGCATCTACTTCGCGATGGTCACCCTGGCGTTCGCGCAGATGCTCTTCTTCATCGCCAACCAGGCCTCCTCGATCACCGGCGGGGAGAACGGTCTCCAAGGCGTGCCCCGCTCGTTCTTCGGGATCGAGGCGGTCGAGACCGACGCGTTCTTCTTCTACTACGCCGCGCTGCCGATCATCCTGCTCGGGATGTGGGCCGCCTGGCGGATCGTCCACTCCCCCTTCGGGCGGGTACTGGTCGCGATCCGCGACAACGCACCGCGAGCACGCGCGCTGGGCTACGACGTGGAGCGCTACAAGCTGATCGTCTTCGTGCTCTCGGCCGGGCTCTCCGGGCTGGCCGGCGGGGTCTTCGCCGTCTCGCACGGGTTCGTGGCGCTGCCCGAGCTGCACTGGGCCACCTCGGGCGAGGTCGTCCTGATGACGGTGCTGGGTGGCATCGGAACGCTGTGGGGTGGCGTCATCGGCGCCGGGCTGATCGTGATCCTCGCCGACAACCTGGCCTCCTCCGGGTTCGACGGGATCGGGATCGTCACCGGCGCCGTGTTCGTGACCGTCGTGCTGCTCTTCCGTCGCGGGATCTGGGGCACCGCCCGCCATCTCTGGCTGAGCCGTCGTCGCTCCTAGACCGTCTCAGGCGACCAACTGGTGGAGCCGGAGCGCCAGCTGCACCTCGAGCTGGCGCTCCGGCTCCTGCCAGCCCTTGCCCAGCAGCCGGGTGACCCGCTCCAGGCGCTGGGTGACGGTGTTGACATGCACGTGCAGCGCGCCCGCGGTGCGGGTGAGGTTGCGGTCGGCGGCGAAGTAGGCCCGCAGGGTCTCCACCAGCTTCGAGCCCTTCGCGGCGTCGTAGTCGATCACCGGACCCAGCCGCGAGGTGACGTACGCCGCCGGGTCGCCGTCGGAGCCGAGCAGCAGCCCCACGAAGCCGAGGTCCTCGGCGGTGACCACCTGGCCCTCGCGCCCCAGGGTCATCGCGGCCGCCAGGCAGCGGCGGGCCTCGTCGTAGCCCTTCACCACGGCGCCGGGGCTGCTCAGCGGTCCCGGCACCGGACCGGCGGCACCGACCGTCACCGGCGCCCCCGCCGAGAGCCGCAGCCCCTCGACGACCAGCTCGCCGGCGGAGCGGGCGTCACAGTCGGGGAAGATCAGCACGACCTGCCCCTGGCGCACCGCCGCGAAACCGTCGTGGGTGGCCGCGACGAACGTCGCCGCCTGACCGACCCGGGCCCGGTCGCCGGGAACGTCGGCGACCACGACGGCATAGTCCCGGGACAGGTCGGCCTGCAGCAGCCGGCCCCGCTCGCGCAGCGTCTCCGGATCGGGGGTGGTGCCGGAGAGGAGCTCGTCGAGGAGCTCGCCCCGCACCCGTCCCTCGGCCTCGGCGACGCTGCGGCGGAAGAGCAGCAGCAGCGCCGTCACCAACGCCGCACGCTCCAGGATCCGCTGGTCGCCGTCGTCCAGATCCCCGTCGTCGCGGTCGACCTCGCGCGGGCCGAGGAGCATCGAGCCGAGCTGCTCGGCGCCGGCCAGGACCGGGGTGGCGTAGATGTCGCCACTGCCGGCGGTGCGGCTCAGGTCGAGGCTGCGCCTGGTCACGGCCGCCTCGTAGTCGGAGACGGGCTGGTCCGGGGCGCTGCTGGCGATGGTCTCGCCGTTCAGGTCCAGCACCACCACCCGGGCGCCGAGGACCTCGGCGACGCTGCGTACAACGTCGTCGACACCGCCGCCCTCGACGACGATCCGGGTGAGCCGGTCGTGGGCGTCGGCGGCGCGCTCGACGGTCTCGTTGCGGGTCTGCAGCTTGCGCGTGGTGACCTCGAGCTCGGCGACCGCGGCACGGGTCTCCTCCAGCAGCCGGGCCTTGTCCACGGCGATCGCGGCGTGGGCGGCGAGGGAGACGAGCAGAGCGCTCGCCTCGGTGCCGAAAGGACGTACGGTGCGATTGGCCGCAAAGAGGACGCCGATGACCTGGGCGCCGAGCAGGAGCGGCACGCCGATGATGGCCCGGATGCCCTCGCCGCTCACCGCGGCGTCGATGTCGGGTGCGTGCCGGAACCGCCCGTCGGGAATGTAGTCGGCGGTCGAGTAGGGCTTGGTGGTCTGGGCGACGAGGCCGCCGAGCCCGATGCCGTAGGGGATCCGGGTCGAGCGGAAGGCCGCGGTCAGGATGCCCTCGGTCACCCGCATGTACTCACCGCGGCGTTCGTCGTTGAGGGTCAGGTAGGCGACGTCGCTGCTGAGCAGCTGCCTCGCCCGGGTCACGATCGCCTGCAGCACCGCCTCGAGATTGGTCAGCATCGCCAGGTCGTTGGCCGACTCGAACAGCGCCCCCAGCTCGCCCTCACGCCGACGGCGCGCCTCCAGGGTCGCCCTGACCTCCAGCGCGAGCCTCTTGGCGTAGTCGATCCGCTCCAGCTCCTCGGTGGCCGCTCCCGCCGTGCGCGCGGCCTGTGACGGCCCCTCGAAGTCGGCCTCCGCGGCATCCCCGGCCAGCAGCTCCAGGAACGCCACCACATCGACCTTCATGTGACCGAAGTTACACTTCTACGCGCGCGCCGACATAGGCGATCACCACATAGTTGCCCTCGATCAGGTATGGGTCTGCGCCAGGTCCCTTCGACAAGCTCAGGACATCGCCCCCGGTGAGGTAACGGGGCGCTCGCAGACGAAACCCCGACAGACGTACGCCGCCGCCCTCCCGTCCACGGAAGTCCGACCGCTCAGCAGCGGGATGTCGTCGCGGGCCCCGTCGGCGACGACGACCACGGCGCCTGGCCTGCGCCGGGCGGCGGCCCCGAGTGCGTCACGGTCGGGTCCCGGCGGGCCGACGACCGCGATCTCGAGCGGCCCGTCCTTCATGGTGGCCGCCGCTGCCAGCGACCAGCCGGCGAACCGGGGCGCCTTGGCCATCAGGGTGCTCGTGGCGGCGAGCGCCTCCTCGGCGGCGGTGCGGTAGCTCCCCTCTCCGGTGAGGGCATGAGCGGTGACGAGCGCATGGACCATCGCACTGGTGCCGCCGGGGCTGGCGTTGTCGGAGGGATCCCGCGGGCGGGTGACCAGCGCCTCCGCATCGTCGGCGGTGTCGTAGAAACCGCCGTCCTCCGCACGGAAGCGGGCCAGCGCGGTGTCGATCAGGCTCGTCGCCCGGTCCAGCCAGGTGGCATCGCCGGTCGCCTGGGTCAGTGCGAGAAACCCCGACGCGACGCAGCCGTAGTCCTCGAGCACGCCCACGTGCGCTCCTGCCCTGCCATCACGGCTGACGCGGAGGAGGCGTACGTCGCTGGTCGAGCCGCCGGAGCCGCTAGGCGAAGGCGTGTCGAGGCCAACACAGTGCGTTCCCGCCAACAGCTCGCCCGCCGCGACCGCGGCTTCGACATACCGCGGCTCGCCGAGCAGCAGCCCGGCGTCGACCAGCCCACAGATCGCCAGGCCGTTCCACGCCGCGACGACCTTGTCGTCGCGGGCCGGACGTACCCGCTGCTCGCGCGCGGCGAGGAGCCGTGCCTTGACCGACTCGAGCCGCTCCGTGTCGTCGGGCCGGTGCCGCAGCTGCAGCGTCGAGGCACCTTCTTCGAAGGTCCCCGCCTCGGTCACCTCGAAGACCTCCGCGGCCCAGGCGCCGTCGTCGGCACCGAGGACGTCGACGAGCTCGCCCGGGGTCCAGGCGTAGAACTTCCCCTCGACCCCCTCGCTGTCGGCGTCGAGCGCGGAGGCGAACCCGCCCTCGGCGGTGCCGAGCTCGCGGATCATCCAGTCGGCGCTCTCCCGCGCGACCCGGTCGCCGAGCTCGGTCCCGAGCCGGGCGTAGAGGCCGACCAGCTGCGCGTTGTCGTAGAGCATCTTCTCGAAGTGCGGAACGACCCAGCCGCGGTCGACGGCATAGCGCGCGAACCCGCCCCCGATCTGGTCGTAGATCCCGCCGCCGGCCATGGCGGCGACGGTCCGCGAGAGCATGTGCGGAACCCGCGAGCCGGTCTCCGCGACCCGGCGCAGGAACTCCAGCACCATCGACGGCGGAAACTTCGGGGCACCCCCGAATCCGCCCGCCATCGGGTCGAACTCCCCCGCCAGCGTCTCGACCGCCGCATCGACGTCCACCTGCCAGTCGCCCGCCGCTCCGGCCGCCCCGGAGATGGCGGCCAGGTGCTGACGTACGTTCTCCGCCACCGCCCCGATCTCCGAGCGCCGCTGCGTCCACGCCTCCGAGAGCGCCTGCAGCACCTGCGTGAACGCCGGCTGCCCGTGGCGCGGCTGGTCCGGGAAGTAGGTGCCCGCGAAGAACGGGTTGCCGTCGTGGTCGAGCACCACCGTCATCGGCCACCCTCCCGACCCGGTCATCGCCGTCGTCGCCGCCATGTAGACCGCGTCCACGTCCGGCCGCTCCTCCCGGTCGACCTTGATGTTCACGAAGTGCTCGTTCATGTACGCCGCCGTCGTCTCGTCCTCGAACGACTCGTGGGCCATCACGTGACACCAGTGACAGGCGGCGTACCCCACCGAGAGCAGGACAGGTACGTCCCGCCCCCTCGCCTCGTCGAACGCGTCGCTCCCCCACTCCCACCAGTCCACCGGGTTCTGAGCGTGCTGGAGCAGGTACGGCGAGGTTGCAGACACGAGTCGGTTGGCCACACCCCCAGCCTTGCACGCACACGAGCACGTGAGGCGAACGCGGAGCCGGCCGCTGCGGCACCCAGGCGTTCATCGCTCGTTGGCGCCGTGTTCGTCGAGCCATGCTCCGCATGACGGTCGGGTCCTGTTGTCTGACTCATGCCTTAACGCTCGGGCCCGCAGGCCAGCCAAGCCAGGTGCCACCGCCCCCAGCAACAGGACCCCCACATGAATCAGATCAAGCTGGTCGTCGCCGGCGCAGTGGCCCTCCTGGGAGTAATCGCCTTCAGCGGACACCTCTCGCGCCCCACACCATCCGCCACCGACAAGGCGAGCGCCGCGGTCGGCAGCAGGACCCTTCGGATCGGTGTCGAGAGCACCGAACCCGTCTACTACCAGAGCGACGGCGCAACCAGGGGCTTCGACTACGAGATGGCGCGCAGCGTTGCCGACGGCATGGGCGTCGAGGCCGAGTTCGTGCCGATGGACTTCAACGAGCTCTTCCCGGCCCTGCGGGCGGGCAAGATCGACATGATCGGGGCCGAGGTCACCCAGACGTCAGAGCTGGAACGGGAGTTCGACTTCAGCGCGCCGTACTTCTCGACATACGTTGCCTTCCTCACCCCCGAGGGATCGACCATTCGGACTCGCCGTGACGTCAACGGGAAGAGGGTTGCGGTTGTCGACGGTGCCATCCAAGCGGCCTACCTCGAAGAGAAGTACCACGACGTCGAGATCATCAGGGCCCCGAACGTGGGCGCTGCCGTCGAGCTGATCAAGCGAGGCGAAGCGGACGCGATGTTTCATGGCGCACCGTACGCTCAGTCGATCATCAAGAGCGCACCCGTAGCCCTGGAAGAGCCGATCGTCTACCAGGTCGACGACGCCCCGATCGGGTTCGTGATCCGCTCCGGCGACCAGCGCAAGGAACAGATCGACGAAGCCCTGAGGGAAATGGTCCTCAGCGGCCGGTGGCTGAAGATCAAGACCGCCTACTTCGAGGCAGACCCGCTCTCCGACATATTCCGTGACAAGGGCTCCTGACCCTGCCACCGTGCACACGTTGCAGGGCTCCCGGGGCGCACCGCTAGGAGCCGAGGAGCCCGATCGAGATCACCTGCCGGACCGCATCGCTGCGCGAGGAGACGCCCAGCTTCCGGTAGATCGAGGCGACCTGGGAGCTGACGGTGTTGCGGGAGACGAACAGCCGCTCGCCGATCTCGCCGATCGTGAGGTGGGTCTGGAGGTAGGGCAGCAGGCGCAGCTCGGCCGGGCTCAGGGGCGGCCTTCCCGCGGTGACGCGTTCGGTCGAGCTGATCCTGGCGCGCAGCCTCGCGACCTGGTCGACCAGCACCCCGAGGTCCGGTCGGCGCTGCAGCACGTCGTCGATCTCGCGCAGCAGGTGCCGGGCGGAGGTCTGGTCGCCGCGTGCCCAGAGCACTCCGGCGAGCTGGAGGCGGCCACGCACGGCCAGGTACGGCAGGACGTACGTGCAGGACGGACGTGCACGCATGGCCCTGGTCAGCTGCCGGTCCGTCTCAGCGAGATTGCCATCGTGCATCCCGAGACGGGCAGCGGCGGCGAACGCGAGGACGCTCACCGCGTAGTCGTACGTCCGATGCTCCTCGACGACGGCGAGGGCGATGGCCACGCTCTCGGCCGCCTCGTCCCAGCTGCCACGTTCCATCGCCAGCAGCGCGAGCTCCGCGTGAGCGTTGACGATGGTGTCGGTGTTGCCGACCTCGGCTCCGACGGTGGCGCTCTCGGTGAACAGGGCGGCGGCCCGTTCGACGTCGCCCAGGAGCAGATGCGCCTCGGCAGCACCGGTCAGGGCCGTGTCGCGCCAGGGGCTCCACGGCGGTTCCTGGGCCATGGCGAAGTCGGCGTCACGCATCATCGCCGCAGGTCCCGCCGGGCACATGGCGGCCCGCAGCATGGCGCGCGCGGACTCGAACGAGGCGGTGCCGTCCATCGGCACCCAGTCGTACTCTGCGGCCTCTGCCACGGCGGCCCATCGTTGCGCCCCCAGGGGGTCGCCGCCCAGAACGCCCATCCACGCGGCCAGCACGGCCAGGGGAGGATGGTCCTCGACGGCCGAGTCACCGAGCGCGGACAGCCATCGCCCCACGGTCGACAGCTGGCCGGCGCTGTAGGTCGGCAGCACCAGCTGCGTCGCGATCTGGACGCACCGGTCACGCTCGGGCGTGTTCAACAGGTGCTCGAGGGCCATCGCCGAGGACTCGTTGGCCTCGAACCAGTCGGCGGCCCGCAGGTGCAGCTTCGCGACGACCTCGGGTTCGACCCGACGAAGCTCGCCGAGCAGGAACTCCCGATACAGCGGGTGGTAGCGGTACCACTCCCGCCGCCGGTCGAGCGGGAGCAGGAACGAGTTGGATCCCTCGAGCGCGAGGAGTTGGTCCTGACCGTCGGTATCCCCCGAGAGCGCATCGCACAGCGAGCCACACAGCCGGTCCAGCACAGCGGTACGCCGCAGGAACCGCTGCGTCGCCTCGTCCAGCCCGCTCAGCGACTCCCGGTAGAGGTAGTCGGCCACGTACCGGTCGTCGCCGGAGATGCTCGACACGTCCTGCCTGGTGTCCCGAGCGATCGTCGCCGCCAGGTACAGGCCGGCCGCCCAGCCCTCCGTCCGCTCGGTCACCACCGTTGCCTGGTCATGGGTGAGGGGTACCTGCGCCGCGGCGAAGATCTGCTCGGCACCCGCCACGTCCAGCGCCAGGTCGGACCGCAGCACGTCCAGGACCGCGCCGGAGGCGCGCAGCCGAGCCAGATGCGGCTGCTCGACCCGGCTCGCCGAGACCAGCTGCGAGCCGACCGGGACACCGGAGACGACGACGCTCAGCACGTCGTGGCAGGCCGAGGAGTGCAGCTCGTGCAGGTCATCTACCATCAGCACGAAGGGTTCCGGACTTCGGCTGAGGGCTGCGGCCAGGCGCGGTGCGGCGCGTCCCAACGGTGAGACGGCCAGACCGCTCACATCGGCAACCAGGCTCTGCTGATCCGGCACGGCCCGCGCGTACGCCGAGGCGAGCAGCACGAGGAGCGCACTGGGATCGTCGTCCAGGCGGTCGAGCGACACCCAACCGACCGGGCGGTCCTCGGACTGTGCCCACTGCGCCAGGAGGGTGGACTTGCCGTAGCCGGCGGGCGCGGTGACTCCGACCGCCGGTGCGCCGCTGCTCCGGGCCGCCTCGATCAGAGGGGCCCTGCTCACCAGGCTGAGCGGCAGCTCGGGAACCGAGAGCTTGACGTCCAGCAGGACCTCGTCGAGCCCGGCAGCCGTTCGCGTGGCTTCGCCACCGACTTCCACCATTCGAACGCTAGAGATCCGAGAAGCCCGATGTCTCACCCCTGCCGGATGACTTGTTGGGCAGAACCGCTTCGACAGCGTCCCGTTTCACACAATGAGAATGATTCGCCGCGTGGTCCCGCCGACCAGATTGAGAGCATCCGTTCACTTCCCGGCCCGACTTCGAACCCTCGTGGTCGGCGGCACAGGCAAGGAGCATTCCGTCATGACCGAAGAGACCACACCGAACGATCGGACCACCTGGCAGGCGGAGGACCCGCCGCCGCCCAGCAACTGGCAGGCGCAGGAACCGCCGCCCAGCGGTTGGGCGACCGGCTTCATCATGTTCGCCGGCGTGATGATGATCATGGTCGGCAGCTTCCAGGCCTTCGCCGGCCTCGTCGGCATCTTCGAGAACGAGTTCTACGTCACGACCCCCGACTACCTCCTCCAGTTCGACGCCACCACCTGGGGCTGGATCCACCTGGTGCTCGGACTGGTCGTCGTGCTGGCGGGCTTCGCTGTGCTCAACGGCAGGGTCTGGGGTCGCACGGTCGGAGTCATCCTGGCCGTGCTGAGTGCCTGCGCGAACTTCGCGTTCCTCCCTTACTCACCGTTCTGGTCGACGCTGATCATCGCGGTCGACGTCTTCGTCATCTGGGCGCTGACGGTGCACGGTCGCGACATCACCCGCTGACCTGGTCACCGAACGACCGGCTCGGGCGGCGGGACACGGGTTCGTCCGTTCCGGGTGATGTCTCGGACGGACCCGCCGGACAGCCTGGGCACTGGCCTCGTTCGAAGCCGCTCCCAAGACCACCGAAGGAGTGCCATGTCAGGCATGTCCGCAACCGACGACCCCGAGACCACCACCGCGGACCGCCCCTCGCGAGGCCGTTCGATCGCGGCGGTGATCTGCCTGGTGCTGGCGGGGTTGCTGATGACGCCGGCCGCGGTGGCCTACTGGGGGCAGCGCACCTTGAACGACGCCGAGCGGTACGTCGAGACCGTCGGCCCGCTGGTGGAGTCACCCGAGGTGCAGGACGTGATCGCGACCCGGGTCACCGCGGCGATCCAGAAGCAGGTCGACGTCGAGGCGATCCTCAACACCGCGTTCGCCGGCGTGATCGCGGACAGACCGCGCCTGGAGCAGCTCGTGGCGCCCCTCGCCGCGGCCATCAACGGCCTGGTGGAGCGCGAGGTGCGCGCGTTCATCGCCTCCGACGAGTTCGCCGACATCTGGGTCCGGGCCAACACCCGAGCCCAGCAGACCCTCCAGCGGCTCCTGAACGGCGACGACACCGGTGCCGTCTCGCTCCAGGGCGACGAGGTCGTGCTCGACGTCGACGAGGTCATCGAACAGGTCAAGGCGAGACTCGTCGACCGGGGCCTGACCATCGTCGAGAACGTACCCATCCCCGAGACCGACCGTCAGATCGTGCTGATGGACGCCCCCCAGCTCAAGCAGGTACGCACGATCTACGCGTTCTCGAACCCGGTGGCCCAGTGGCTCCTGCCCGTCGTCGGGGTCCTGTTCCTGGCCGCCCTGGTACTGGCCCGCCGCCGCCCGCGGATGGCGGTGTGGATCGGGGCGGTCGTGGCCGCCAACGCCCTGCTGCTGGCGCTGGTCCTGTCCATCGGGCAGCAGCTGTTCGTCAACGCGCTCGCGGGCACCGATTTCGGGCCGGCGAGCCGGATCTTCTTCGACACCCTGCTCAGCTACCTCGAGCGCGGCCAGCAGGTGGTGCTGTGGCTCGGTCTGGTGATCGTGGCCGCCGGCTGGTTCGCCGGTTCCAACAGGTACGGCACGACGGCACGTACGACCATCGGCGGGGGTCTCGAGAGCCTCGGTTCTCGCTTGGGGGACGGCCCCGTCGGCGCAGCGGGCCGCTGGGTCGCCGCCAACGTGGGCTGGGTGCGAGTCGTCGTGGTGGCGCTGGGCGGTGTGGTCCTGCTCTGGGGCAACAACGTCTCGATGAACCGGCTCTGGTGGTCCCTGGCCCTGGTGGTCGCCCTGCTGGTCGTTCTCCAGGTTCTGGTCGGAGCCGGCCGGCCCAGGGAGACGAGCGCCTCCCTGGGCTCCGGACCGGCGACCGGACCGGAGCCCGGGCCCGCGATCTAGTCGGAGATGTGGTGACCCCGCTCGGTCACCCGTTGCCCCACGTTCGCTCGATGACGTCGATCACCTTGGGCCGCAGGTCGCTCGCCGCGATCACCTCGTCGACCGAGCCGACCTCGACGGCGCGGTGGATGTCGTGCACGTCGTCGAACTCGGCCGCGACCTCGGCGATCTTGTCCGCTCGCAGCTGAGCGCGGAGCTCGGCCAGCTCGACGACGAGCTCGCCGCGCTCCCCGTCCTCGGCGTGGTCGATCCGCTCCTCGAGCGCGGCGACCCGCGGGTCCGCCGCCGCCCGCTTGGAGACCTCCGCGGCGAACACGACGGCGGCCGCAGGGGCGCCACCGAGCACCGAGGCGTACGAGCCCTCGATCGCGAGCACCGTCATCGACGGGTTCAGGTGCTTGGAGAACACCACGAACGCACCGCCGTGGTAGCGGGAGATGACGCAGAAGACGATCGGGCCCTCGAAGTTCACGACCGCGCGGCCGATCTCGGCGCCGTACTCGAGCTGCAGGTTGCGCATCGACTCCGGGGAACCGTCGAAGCCGGACAGGTTGGCGAGCACCACCAGCGGGCGGTTGCCCGACGCAGCGTTGATCGCACGCGCGACCTTCTTCGACGACCGCGGGAACAGGGTGCCCGCGGTGTAGGTGTCCGGACCGTCGGTGGGAGGGAAGCCGGCGCGCGGCACCGGCTTGGACTCGATGCCGACCAGGCTGACCGGATAGCCGCCGATCCGGGTGTCGACGACCACGGCGGTGTCGGCGTCGGCCATGCCGGCCCACCGCTCGAGCATCTCGTGGTCGGCGTCGGCCAGCGCCCGCATCACGGTGCGGATGTCGAAGGGTCGCTTGCGGTCGGGGTTGTGCTCGGCCGAGAAGATCTCCCCGACGGATGCGAAGTCACCCGCGTGGGGGAACGACGACACGTCACGGTCGATCGGGTCGGCCGTCGGAGCCCGGCGTGGCCCGGCCTCGCCGGGAACGACGTAGCTGTGCTCGTAGTGCGCCATGAGCACCCGGAAGGCGCCGGCCAGGTCGGGCACCCAGTACTGCGCCTGCCCGTTCGGGCCCATCACCCGGTCGTAGCCGCCGATGCCGTGGTTGTCCTCGGCGGACACACCGCCGGAGAAGTCGAGCGACTGCTTGCCGGTCAGCACCATCGCGCTGTCCGGGGTCATCACGAGGATGCCCTTGGTGTGCATCAACATCGTCGCTTCGGCGTTCCAGTAGGGCTGGGCGCCGACGTTGATCCCGGCGACGACGATGTTGATCTCGCCGCCGGCCTGGGTGAACTGGACGATCCGGCGCAGCGCGGCCGCGACCCAGTCCATGTTCTCGGTGCCGCTCTCCATGGAGATCCGGGCACCGGCGGACACCGCGAACCACTCGACCGGAACACCCATCTTCTCGGCGAGGTCGATGGCCGCGATCACCCGGGCGCACTCGGGCTCCGAGAGCGCGCCGAGCGACTTGAGCGGGTCACCGCACAGCACGACGCGGGTGATGCCTTCGGGGTAGAGAGTGCTCGGCGTGGTCACGACGGCGACGATCATGCCTGCGCTGTTGAGCCCGGGAGCACGATCGACGGGAACGAGTACGCCGTCGGCGTCGAGGTCGTGCTCGACGACCGTGCCGCTCCCGGCCAGGGCCTTCTGCAGCTCATAGGGGTAGACGAGGCCGCGGCGTCGGGCGCGCAGCACCTTGCCGGCGTAGTCGTCCAACGGGGCGAGCGGCTCGGTGGGCGGTTCGATGACGTCTGCCACGACCCCCGAGCCCGGCTTGGCGTGGAAGCGGATCGCCAGCCGGCTCGGGGCGCCGCCACCCGGCGATGCGATCCGACCCTCGGCGAGCACCTCCTCGATCCCGGTGCCCTCGCTGAGCGGGGTGATCTTGCTCTGCAGCGCGGTGATCTGGTCGAGATCCGCCTCGACGACCGGCCACACCGTCACCCAGACGTGGTTGACGTCGAGCTTGGTGCCCTCGCGGCCCCGGGCGGTGCGTACGCGACGGATCGCCTCGAGGCAGTTCTCCACGGCACGCTCGACGTGCGGCAGCGCGATCACGCGGCCCTCGTCGTCGCGGACCACGGCGAGCTGGCGGGCCTGGGCAGCCGCGACGAGGCGGCGGTCGGCCGGGTTGGCCCGGGCGACGCACTCGTAGAGGAGAACGTCGTCGGGCGCAGCGAGCCGGGTGACGTCGAACTCGCTGAGGCGCCACAGGTTGAGCCTGCGACCGACCATCGGGTGCATGCCCCGGACCAGTGTGTCCTCGACCAGCTCGGCTGTCGGGATGTGAGGAGCGCCGTCTGCGTGGTGGCGGTAGGTGAAGTAGTCGATCGGCTGTGGCGCGGCATGGCAGACGGCGACCGAGACGCGGCGGGCGCGGCGGGCGAACTCCTGCCCGGCGAGCATCTTGGCGATCTCGGTCGAAGCGAGGTCCGGATCGGCGGGCGCGTCGGTCCAGCGCAGGTAGATCTCGACGACGTCGTCGTGGTCGGAGCTGAGCGCCGAGGTGATGGCGGCACCGAGCGGACCGTCGGGGTGGGCGAGCTCCGTGACGTCGCCGATAGTGGACACCACGCGGGTCGCGCCCTTCTCGTCCGTGGCGTACTCGGCGTGCGCGACCGGGCGGCCGCCGCCATCGGATGTGCCGGCGCTGGTGACGGTCAGATCGTGCAGGTGGTAGTCGCGGTAGTGCCGGCGGATCAGCACCTCCAGCAGCGGCTCGCTCTCGGGAAGTCCCTCGACCAGCCGGTCGCGGAGGAAGCCGACCAGTGGCTCGGGGACAGCCGCCAGCGCGTCGATCCGCGCGGCCCGGTCGGGCGCGTCGGGGTCGGTCAGGGCGGCGACCTCGGCCGGCACGCCCTCGAGCACCGCGCGGCGCTCGTCATCGACCAGCGGCTGGTCGAACCAGCCGAACCGTACCGAGCGGGCCAGGTCGCCGACCACCGCGAACCGCAGCTGCGTGGCGCGCACCATCCGCTCGAGCAGCGCGCGGACCGCGGCGGCGTCCTCCGTCGCCGGCGGCGGGTCGCCGAGCCAGCGCTGCAGCACCCCGATCGCGACGTCGACGTCGGAAGGATGCTGCTGGGCGAGGAAGATGCGGAACACCGCCCGCTCGAGCTCCGGCGTACGTTCGAGGTCGGAGACCCCGTAGTGCGCGAGCACCCGCAGCAGCTTGTCGCGGAAGTGGTCCGGAAGCGCGCCCCGGTCGGGGTCCAGGCTGCGCAGGTAGGTGTGGAAGTACTCCCGCGAGCTGTGCACGCGCAGCTCGGTGGACGGCTCGTCACCGGCCGGGCGGTTGCGGCTGAGCTCGGCGAAGTCGGTGAACAGCGCCAGCAGGTCCATCTCGGTGCGCAGGGTGTCCGCGGGCGCACCGGTGGAGCGGGAGGCCAGATGGGCGGCGAGCAACGCCGGACGCTGATCCTCCTCGACGTCGTAGCCGAGCAGCAGGCTGCTCAGGTCGGCGATCGCGCCGTTGCTACGGCCGGGCTCGGTGGTGGGTGCAGGCAGATCGAGGTCGGCCAGGGTGGCGGTGCTCGCCTGCTCGCCCTCGGCCGCGCCGGTCGGCTCGAGGCGCAGCAGCGGCGCCGCGGTCTCGACCTGGCTCCCGACCCGGACCAGGAGCTCCTTGACCCGGCCGGTGAACGGCGCGGTCAGCGCGGTCTCCATCTTCATCGACTCGAGCACCAGCACGGGGTGACCGGCCGCCACCTCGTCGCCGACGGCGAGCGGGGTGGACACGACCAGCGCCGGCGCGGGAGCGCGGACCATGCCGCCCTCGTCGCGGCTGACCCGGTGCATCACGTCATCGACCTCGACCAGATGGACGGGGCCGTGGGTGGCGCTCACCAGCCGGTAGCGGTGGCCGTCGACGGTGAGCCGGCCGTGCACCTCGTCGATCCGGTCGAGGGTGGCGGTGAGGGTGCGCCGCTCGCCGCCGGCGGTGATGGTGACCTGGTAGCGGGCTGGTCCGGACTGCCGCACGGTCAGGGCGTACGTCGCCCCGCGCAGCTTGAGCTCGATGGTGCGGGCAGGATCGTGCTGGATCTGGGGTCGGCCACCCTGGGCCGTCTGCAGCATGCGGGCGATCTCGCCGCGCTCGGCCTCGTCGTACCCCTCGATCGCGGCGGCGACGAGCGCGACGCCGGCGTGCCGGGCGGCTTGGAGCCGTCCCTCGCCGCGCACCCGGTCGATCCACCCGGTGTCGGCCCAGGCCGGGCTGCCGGTGGTGACCTCGGGCTGGTCGAGGAGGTCGAGGATGAAGCTCTTGTTGGTCGCACCGCCGTCGATGATGACGGTGGTCTCGCCCATCGCCCGGCGCAGTCGCGCCAGCGCCTGCTCGCGGTCGGCGCCCCAGGCGATGACCTTGGCGATCATCGAGTCGAAGTCGGCCGGGATGGTGTCGCCCTCGGCCACGCCGGTGTCGACCCGGATGCCGGGGCCGGCGGGGAACTCGAGGCGGCTGATCCGGCCCGGCGCGGGCGCGAAGTCGCGGTCCGGGTCCTCGGCGTTGAGCCGGGCCTCGACCGCATGGCCGCGCTCGGCCGGCCGGTCACCGCTCAGCGGCACGCCGGACGCGACCTGGATCTGCAGCGCGACCAGGTCGGTGCCGGTCACGACCTCGGTGATGGGGTGCTCCACCTGGAGGCGGGTGTTGACCTCGAGGAAGGCGAACGTCCTCTCGCCCGGGTGGTAGAGGAACTCGACGGTGCCGGCTCCGGCGTAGCCCACCGCCGTGGCGAGCCGCTCGGCGGACGCCTTGAGCTCGGCGGCCTGGGCCTCGGAGAGCAGCGGGGAGGACGACTCCTCGATGACCTTCTGGTTGCGCCGCTGCACCGAGCAGTCGCGTACGCCGATCGCCCAGGCGGTGCCCTGACCGTCGGCGATCACCTGGACCTCGACGTGGCGGGCGTCGGTGACCAGCTTCTCGAGGAACACCACGCCGCTGCCGAACGCCCGCTCCGCCTCGTCCCGGGTGCGCTGGTACGCCTCGGCGAGCTCGGCACCGGAGGTGACCTTCCGGATGCCGCGACCGCCACCGCCGGCGGTGGCCTTGAGCATCAGCGGGTAGCCGATCTCCTCGGCGCTGGCGAGCGCCTCCTCGAGCGTGTCGACCCCGCCGCGGCTCCAGGGAGCGACCGGGACACCGACCTCCTCGGCGATCAGCTTGGAGCCGATCTTGTCGCCGAGCTTCCGCATGGCCTCGGCGCTGGGGCCGATGAAGGTGACGCCCAGTCGGTCGCAGAGCTCGGCGAAGGCCGGGTCCTCGGCGACGAAGCCCCAGCCGACCCAGGCGGCGTCGGCGCCGGAGGCGACCAGCGCCTGCTCGAGGACGGCGAGATCGAGGTAGGGGCGATCCGCGGCCGCGCCGAGCAAGTAGGCCTCGTCGGCCTCACGTACGAACGCCGCCCCGGCGTCGACGTCGGTGTGCAGCGCGATGGTGCGGATCGTTCCAACGGACGTGTCCCGCGCGTTGAGGTCGCGTACGGCGTGGATCAGACGCATGGCGGCTTCGCCGCGGTTGACGATGGCAATTCGGGAGACCTGTGGCACGGTGCAGACCCTTTCATCTGGCACCCGCTGCTGTGACCGCTCGACTCCGACAGGCTTCTGATGAATTCCTTGTCGAATTCCTAGTGGACACCACCCGGCGACACCCCGGATCGCACGGGAGCCGCCGGCTCAGGATGGCCGTTTCCTACAACGTCCGGCGGGCGCCGTTGACCTTCTGCCGAAGCCAGACAGGGGTGCGATCCTCGTCACGTGGGAAGGTCTCGAGGTCGAGGGCGTACAGACCCGGGTGCGCGGGCCAGCGCCAGACGGGTTCGTCGTCGTAGTTGAACGCGACGTTCGTCGTGGGCGTCTCGCCGCCCTCGCACGCGATGGTCCAGCGCGCGGAGAACCAGGCGCCGCGACCGGGCTCGTACATCACCCGTCTGAGCTCGTCGGTCAGCGCGAGGATGGTGTCGGGCGGCCGGGCCTGGGCGAGGCTGCCGTCCGGTCGGTGCACATCGATGCGTCCGGTGAAGAACATCGACAGGTTCCGGTGGTTGAAGACCAACGTGGACCAGTCGCCCTCGACCTCGTCAGCGAGGTGGAGGACGATCTCGTCGATGAGCTGTTCCTGTCTGACCACAGGAGGAACGGTCATGCCCATCAACCTACTACCGTTGTCGACAGTAGTTCGAAACTCCGTTTCACGGTGTTGGTACGGATGAGTTGTTTCCAGCACACGACGGATCCGTGAGTTCCTCGTGACGCGGTGAACGCGGACCACCGTCGACGGCTAGGTTGAGCGGGTGACTCGGAACCCGCGACAGTCCCTGGATCGCTCGGTGCTGCGGCTGGGCGCCCGCGTGCGGGAGCTGCGCAAGGCGCAGGGGATGACGCTGGTCCAGCTCGCCGAGGCGACCGACCTGTCGCACCCGTTCCTGAGCCAGATCGAGCGCGGGATGGCGCGCCCCTCGATGTC
This sequence comes from Nocardioides sp. NPDC059952, assembly GCF_042730435.1. Taxonomy (NCBI): domain Bacteria; kingdom Bacillati; phylum Actinomycetota; class Actinomycetes; order Propionibacteriales; family Nocardioidaceae; genus Nocardioides; species Nocardioides sp. NPDC059952. The sequence goes on from NZ_JBHWLY010000016.1 coordinate 23,970, forward strand.
CTCGCTCTTCCGGATCGCCCAGACGCTGGGCACCACCCAGCAGGGGCTGCTCGCCGACAGCGTCGAGAGTGCCTCCGCCGGCCCCTTGGCGGTCGTACGCCGCTCCGACCCCGGCACCGCGGAGGCGTCCAACGGCGCGGTGCAGGCGCTGGTCGCCGGGGCCGACCACGCCTTCATCCCGATGGAGTTCACCGGCGACGAGACCACCTGGGACCGCTACTGGCAGCACGAGGAGGACGAGTTCGTCTACGTCGTGGGCGGGACGCTCCGGATCGACCTGGACGGCGAGGAGCAGACCATGGGGACCGCCGACTCGGTCTACATCCCGGGCGGCGTACGCCACCGGTGGGCGAGCGCCGACGGCGAGCTCTTCCGGCTGCTGGTGGTCAAGGAGCAGCGCGGACGCTGACCCGCCTCAGCCCGGCGACGATCTCCTGCTCGTCTGCGGTGACGAGGACACCGTCGCGTACGACGACCCGGCCGGCCACGACCACGTGCCGAGGTCGTCGCCCGGGCGAGGCCCAGAGCAATCCGGCGACCGGGTCGTGGACCCCGGCGTCGGCGACACCGGAGACGTCCCACACGCACAGATCCGTCCCCGACCCCAGGTCCGGGCGGCCGAGCCCGGCCGCGGCGCCGGTGGTCGCCATCGCGAGCACGTCGGCGGCCGCCAGCGGCGGACCGACCAGCGGCGCCACCTGCATCGCGAGACGGGCGTCGGCGAGCAGGTGGCCGGCGTCGTTGCTGCCGCCGCCGCTGGTGCCGAGGCCGACCTCGACCCCCGCCGCGCGGAGCGCGGCGACCGGCGCGATCCCCCACCCCATCGGCAGGTCGCAGCCGGGCGCGTGGGTGGCGCTGACCCCGGCCCCGGCCAGCCGCCGGATCTCGTCCGGCGTCACGCCGCACAGATGGGCCAGGGTCACGTCGGGCGCGAGCCAGCCCCACTCCTCCAGCAGGTCGATCGGGCGCCGGCCGTAGCGCTCGGCCGCGATCGCGACGTCGACCTGCTCGCCCGCCTGCGTACGCCGCCGCAGCCCGCGCCGGGCAGCCACCTCCGCCATCAGCCGGAAGGTCGGCTCCGGGTCGGAGTGCACCCCGGCCGGACCGACCGCGACCTGCAGCATCCCGTCGGCGCTCACCCCGCCGGGTGCATCCCCGACCAGCGCCTCGGCGATCAGGTCGGCACTGTGCGCCGCAGTCTCGGGATCGTCCCGGGCAGCGCCGCGGACGAAGACCAGGCGGGCGCCCAGCTCGGCCGCCGCCCGGGCGGTCCCCTGCGCCAGCGGCACCGTCTCCTCGGGGCTCAGGGCGGCCGGCCAGGTCAGGTGGTGGTCAGCCACCGTCGTCACCCCGCAGAGCAGCGACTCGGCGAGTCCCGCCCGCGCCGCGGCGTACGTCAAGGACGCGTCCACCCCGACCCGGTCGTAGGCGTCGGCCATCGTGGGCAGCCAGGTCGCCATCGGGACACCGCGGGTGCCGGGGAGGGTGCGGAACGCAGTCTGCAGCAGGTGGTGGTGAGCGTTGACCAGGCCAGGCGTGACCAGGCAGCCGGTGGCGTCGAGGACGTCGTCGGGCCCGTCGACCGAGAGGTCCCCGGCAGCCGCTCCGGTGATCCGCAGCGTCATGCCGACGGCGTGAAGCGGGAGGCCTCGACGATGACCTCGGCCAGCGTGGCGACCCCGGCCTCGAAGCGGGCCTTGCCGTCCTCGGCGGTGGCCGTGGTCGGGTCGCCGAGGTAGCCGTCGGTGCCGAAGTCGTCGGAGAGCCAGCCGAAGGAGACCGGCTTGCCGAACCCGATGTGTTGATAGCCGGCGAGGTGCGAGGGCACCTTCCGCTCGCCTCGTTCCTGGTGGACCAGCTCCGGCCGCAGGTGGAGCATCATCGAAGTCTCCCCGTGGCCGCCGTGGATGCCGAGCCCGAGCTCGTCCGCGCGCGAGGACGAGCCTCCCTGGTCCGGTGGCACCGAGAGGTGGGCGAAGAAGGTCGCGAGCCCGAACTGCTTGCGCAGCTCACGGCTGGCGACCTGCCCGAGCGCTGAGTTGCCGCCGTGCCCGTTGACGAAGAGCAGCCGGGAGATCCCCGACGTGCTCAGCGAGCGGCCGATGTCGACGAGCACCCGCATCAGGGTGTCCCAGGAGAGCCAGATCGTGCCGGGCGACCAGGAGTGCTCGTCGGACTTCGTGTAGGCCAGCGGTTCGAGCAGCACGACCGACGCCGTCCCGGCCGCGGCCACGGAAGCCACCGCGGCCGAGGCCGCCTCGGCGGCGATCACGTAGTCGGTCGAGACCGGCAGGTGGGGTCCGTGCTGCTCGATCGCACCGAGACCGAGCACGGCGACCGTGTCCTCGGGCAACGATGCGATCTCGGGGGCGGTCAGGTCGGCGAACCTGGGCACGTGATGGGGCATCAGCGGACTCCGATGTTGACGCGGGTGTCGACCAGCGTGTGGTCGGTGAGCTTGCCCTGGTTGAGCAGCCCCTTGGGGTCGCGCTCGCGCGCGACGGCGGTGACGAGCTCGACGTTGCGGTCGACGTACCACTGGTGGGGCGAGTGCACGCCGACGCCGATCTCGTCGAAGCGCGGGATCCCGGCGAGGACCTGCTCCTCGGAGACGTACTCGGCGACCACCATCGCCAGCGGGCCCTTCCCCATCAGCTCCAGGTGGAGCCAGACCGGCCCGTCGTAGACCTCCCGCACCCGGTCGGCGTCGCTCCAGTAGAGCTCGCCCCCGGTCTCCATGTGGAACCAGCTCCGGTCCCGGTGAGCACGCTGGAGGAAGTAGACCGGATGGTTGTAGGACATCCCGGAGAGCAGATCGGTCGCGGCATAGTCCTCCAGCCGAGCCCGTACGCTGCCCCCGGCCGCCACCACGAGCGACTCGATCTCGGGGACCGTGGAGGCCTCCGCGATCACGCGCAGACTGTGCTGGGACGGGTCGAGCTCGACGTTGGTCGTCAGGGTAGGGACCAGCGCGGGCTCGTCGCCCGAGGCCAGCCGTGGCAGCACCGGCAGGTCGAGCAGCCGGCGGTGCACGGACACCATCGCGTCCCAGCTGTCGAAGGCGGCGTAGACCGCCACCCAGTCCCGTGCGGGGTCGGTGCGGACGACCACCGAGGTCACGACGCCGGTCACGCCGTAGGCGTGGATGTAGGGCAGGGTCTCCGCACCCCGCATGGTGAGCAGGCGACCGCTGCCGTCCATCGGGGCCACCGTCAGCTCCGCCACGAAGCCGTCGGAGGTGGTGCCGTGCTCGATGGTCCCGGTGCCCGCGCTGCCGCCGCCGATGAAGCCGCCGATCGTCGAGCCCTTGGTGGACGGGAAGATCCAGAGGTCGCGTCCGGACTCCCGGGCGACCTTGTCGATCCGAGTCATCCGGGCACCGGCGCCGGCGCGTAGATTGCCGTCGGCCAGCACCTCGATCGCGTCCAGGCCACGCAGGTCGAGGATGATCCCGCCGGTGAACGGGGTCGCCTGGCCGTAGTTGCCGGTCCCGGCGCCCCGGGGGACGACCGGCACGTCGTGCTCATAGGCGACCGCCAGCACGTCGGCGACCTCCTGCTCGGTCCGCGGCCGGACGATCGCGTCCGCGACATAGCGACCGCTCGGCACCTTCTCCTGGAGCACCGGCGACATCCGGGACCAGTCCGAGGAGAGCTTGACCAGCGCGGCCGGGTCGGTCTCGACCCGGTCCGCACCGAGACGGTCGGCGATCAGAGCGGTCACCTGGGACGTACGCTGCGAAGTCGTCATCGCACGTCACTTCATCGAGATCGAGTCGTCGATGAACCGGTTGTCGTAGAGCGACTCCGGATCGATGTCGTCGGAGGTGATCGTGCCGGCCTGCTTCATGATCGGCGCGAACGTCTCGACGACCCCCTTCATCCGCTCGCCGTCGATCTGGCCGAAGACTCCGGACTTCGGGTCGTCGTGGACCAGGTCGAGGTCGGTCATCGTCTTGGCGGCGTACGCGGCGACGCCCTCGCTGTAGGTCCAGCCGGTCTGATAGCGCTCGACGATGTCGACGATGATCCCGTTGGCCCAGTCCGGGTTGGCCAGATAGTCGATCTCCGCCTGCTGCATCACCGGGACCAGCTTCTGGAGGCAGTCGGCCTCCTTCTCCACGTCCTCGGCACGCACCGCGATCGGCTCGGGGTAGATGGTGTAGCCGACCTCGGCGAGCAGCTGGTAGCCGATCGGCTTGGCCCAGCTGCTGATCTCGTTCTCGTAGATGTAGGGCTCGGCCGTGGCGAAGCCCTGCTGGAGGATCGTGGGCTCGGTGACGAAGCGCTGCGGGGTGCCCTCGTAGGAGAGGTCCGACTGCTTCTTCTCGATCATCCCCTGCGACTCGAGCAGCGCCGGGATCACGTCGCCGGCGGTGACGACCGGGTCGCCGTCGCCGGCGGCCTCGGCGATGGTCTTCGCGTCGTCCTGGCTCTTCGGGTCCCACATCAGGATCTGTGGCGAGACGGTCAGCTGCGAGGCCAAGGCCACGGTGGGCTGCTTCTCCGCGGCCGCGATCGCGGCGTCGGTGTTGACCGCTCCGATCAGGATGTCCTTGTCGAGGTACATGGTCGCGGGGACTGGCTGGAACCCGGTCGCCGGACCACCCGAGCGGACCTCGACCTTCACGCCCGTGTCGACGCCCCCGGAGACGAGCGGTCCGGTGACGGTCTTCTTGTCGGTGTCGACGGTGTAGCCCTCGCCGATCAGGCTGTACATGCCGCCGTGCTCGGCCTCGGGCTGCCAGTCCTGCTGCATCACCACGGTCGCCGGGCAGACGTCGGAGAGGTCCTTCGCGCTGCCCTTCTCCGCCTTCGTCACCTCGGCGGCGGTGGCGGTGTTGGTGGAGCCGGCGTCGCTGCCGCAGCCGGTCAGGGCGATCGGGACGATGGTCGAGAGCGCCACCAGGGCAGCGGTGCGCAGGGGTATGTGTCGGTTCATGCTGGGTCCGTTTCTTGGGGGAGGGAGGGGTCAGCGCTCGCCGTACCACTTGCCGATCACGGCACGGTCGAGAGCGGCGAAGGCCGAGAAGACGACGACACCGAAGAGGGCGGTGAGGATGATCGCCAGGAAGAGCGGCTCCATGCTGAGCCGAAGCGTGTAGACGCGGAGCAGGCCGCCGATGCCGGGGCTGCCCTGCTGGAAGTAGAAGTCACCGACGATGACGCCGATGACCGAGAGACCGGCGGCGTTGCGCAGGCCGGTGAAGATCGCCGGCATCGCGGCGGGCAGCTGCAGCTTGAGCAGCCGCTGCAGCCGGGTTGCCCGGTTGAGGGTGAAGAGGTCGTGCGCCGGTGCCGTCGCCGACTGCAGGCCGAAGAGGGTGTTGGCGATCATCGGGAAGACCGCGATGATCACGCAGACCACGATCCGTGCCGAGATGCCGTAGCCCATCCAGATCCCGATCAGCGGGGTCAGCGCCAGGATCGGGACCGTCTGCAGGATGACGGCATAGGGGTAGAGCACCTTCTCCAGGAGCCGGGTCTGGGCCATCACCATCGCCCACGCCATCCCGATGACCACCGAGATCACCAGCCCGGCCAGCGCGACCATGACCGACTGCCACAGCGCCGCGAGCATCGGCTGCATGATCTCCGGTCTGCTCAGCGTCTCCCCGAAGACCTGGTGCGGTGGCGGGAGCAGGAAGCGCTTGTCCTCGCCGAGGACGAGGTACGTCACGGCGTACCACAGCGCCGCCAGGCCGGCGAGCGCCGCGATCATCGGCGCGACCCTGGCGAGGAGCGCGCGCAGGACCGGGGGCGTACGTCTGGTGGGTGGCTCTTCCGCCGCGGCCGCGGTCGCGGGGGCGACGTCGGGCTCGACAACCAGATCCATGCTCATGCGTGCTCCTCCAGTGCCGCGGAGACCTGGCCGACCAGGTGGGCGAAGTCGGACTCGAACCGCAGCTCGGGTGGGCGTGGGAACTCCCAGGGCACCGGGATCTCCGCCACGATCCGGCCCGGCCGGCCGCTCATCACCACGACGCGGGTCGAGAGGTAGACGGCCTCGGCCACGGAGTGGGTGATGAAGAGGCCGGCGAAGCCCTTGAGCCTGAAGAGCCGTTGCAGCTCGGTCTGCATCGCCAGCCGGGTGATCTCGTCGAGAGCTCCGAACGGCTCGTCGAAGAGGGCGAGGTCGGGCTCGGCGACCAGGGCGCGGGCGATCGAGACCCGCATCCGCATGCCTCCGGAGAGCTGGCGCGGATGCTGCTTCTCGAAGCCGGTGAGGCCGACCAGGTCGAGGGCCTCCTGGGCAGCTCGTCGGCGCCGCTCCTTCGGCAGCCCGCTCAGCTCGCCGATCAGCTCGACGTTCTTCCGGGCGCTGCGCCACTCCAGCAGCGTCGGGTCCTGGAAGACGTAGCTGGTGGTGCCCGCGTCGACCTCGACCCTCCCCTCGGTGGCCCCGTCGAGCCCCGAGGCCAGCCGCAGCAGGGTCGACTTGCCGCAGCCGGACGGGCCGACGACGGAGACGAACTCGCCGGCGTCGACGCTCAGGTCGACCCCAGTCAGCGCGGTCGTACCGGTCGGGAACCGTTTGGTCACCCCGGAGAGGGCGAGCGTGGCGGTGGTGGTCGTCGTGTTCATGTCACCTCGGCATGGGATCGAGATCGAGGACGGTGCTGACGCGGGTGTCGGCGAGCACGCGGCCGCCATGGACGACGACCCGGGCGGTCTGCGTCCCGGCGACGACCTCGTCGAGCGGTACGTCGGGGACGAGCATGAAGTCGGCCCGGCTGCCCGGCCCCGTGCCTCCGGCGGGGAGCCCGAGCACGGTGCGGGTGGTCGTCGTGACGGCGGCGAGGGCCTCGGCCGGCCGGAGATGGCCTGCGGCGACCAGGAGCGAGGTGGTCTCGAACGGGTCGGCCCGGCCGACCGGGTTGAACGGGTCGCGCAGGTTGTCGGCGCCGGCCGCGACCGGCACTCCTGCCTCCAGCAGCGCCCGGATCGCGGTGAGGCCGCGCGGCGCCGCCCCGTCGGCGTCGCGGCCCTGCAGGTAGAGGTTGGTGATCGGGAGCGTCACGATGCCGATCCCCGCCTTCGCCACCAGGTCCACGACGGGCCGGAGACGGTCGTGGTCGAGCATGCCGAGGCGTACGCAGTGGGAGGCGGTCACCCGCTGCGACATCCCCCGGGCGATGACCTGCTCGGCGAGGTCGGCCAGGTCGAGGTGGCCGGTGGTGGTCTGCTCGTCGGTGTGCAGGTCGACGGGAAGGCCGGAGCGCTCGGCGTGGTCGAGGATGCGGCCGGTCTCCTTGGCGGGCTCGTCGGCCAGGTGCGGACAGCCGCCGAGGACATCGATCCCGCGCCCGATCGCGTCCGCGATCACCGCGTCGGGCACATCCTGGCCGGCGAGCAGGCACACCTGGAGCGTGATCGTTCCGCGGAGCTCCTCGCGCAGGCCGAGCAGGGCATCGACCCCACGCAGCGGGTCGCCCGCGAGGAGCGCGTCGGCATGCGTACGGATCGTGGTGATCCCGTTCGCCACGTAGCGGCGGACCGCCCGCCGGGCGCGGTCGGCGAAGTCGTCGGAGGTGAGCGTGGGGACGAGCCAGCGCCACTGCTCGATCGCGGTGACCAGGTCGTTCCCCGCCCGCGGCCCGGGCGTGATCTGCTCCGCGCTCAGCGCCTTGTCGAGATGCGCATGCGGCTCGCCGGCGGCGGGGACCAGCCGCCAGCCCCTGGCGTCGGTCCCGGGACCGCCCTCGACCGGCCGGACGACGGTGATCTCGCCGGCCGCGAGATCGAGATCGGCGAGGGTGCCGTCGAGGAGGCGTACGTTGCGCAGCGCGGTCAGCTCCACGCCGGCCAGGTGCGCCGGACCGTCCACGGGCCCGACCCGTTCGGCACTTCGTGCCACTGCCATCGGCTACCCCTTCCGGCTCAAATGTTGATGAGATGAACATTTTCGAGCGTAAGGAGCGGTTATTTCGACGGCGTAACCGTTTCGGTCCTCCTCGATGAAACCCCCATCCGGTCAAGCACGGGCGACGGACGATCAACCCGGGCTCCGGGATCGCGGCGAGGATCGAAGGGTGACCACGACTTCACCGGATTCGACCGCCTCCCCGACCAGTTCCCCGACCACCGCCCAAGGCCGAGCCGCGCCGGTCGTCGCGCTCGCCGCCGGGATCGCGATCCTGGTCTCGAGCGAGTTCCTGCCCGCGGGCGTACTGCCCACGATGGCGCGCGACCTCGGGATCAGCGAGGGAACGGCCGGGCTCGCCGTGGCGGCGACCGCGATCGCCGGGGCCGCGACCGCGCCGACCATCGCCATGATCCTTCCTCGGATGGACCGGCGTACGTTGCTCGTCGGCCTGCTGGTCGCCGCGGGCGTCGCCAACCTGGCGGTCGCGATCTCCCCCGGTTTCGTCGTCCTGCTCCTCGGCAGGCTCGTGCTGGGCGCGGCGATCGCCGGCTACTGGTCCTTCGCCTTCGCCGTCGGGACGTACGCCTCGCCCGGCCGTGACCACGTCATCTCCACCTCGATCGCGCTGGGCGTCACGGTGGCCACGATCGCCGGTCTGCCGCTGGGCTCGCTGCTCGCCGACGGGCCCGGCTGGCGCTGGGGCTTCGCAGCCGCGGCGGTGCTGAGCCTGGTCTCCGCCGCGGCGCTGGCCCGGGCGCTGCCGCCGGTGCCGGCCCACCCGTCGGCCGGGCTGACGATGATGCGTCAGGCCCTCCGCAACCCGCGGCTGGTGGCCGGCGTGGTGGTGCTCGTCGTGGTGGTCCTCGGGAACTTCGTGGCGTACCCGTTCATCCGGATCGCCATCTCGGAGACCTCGCCCGGCGCAGGCATGTGGATGCTTGCGCTGTGGGGCCTCGGCGGGCTCTTCGGCAACCTCGCGGCCGGCCGGTTCGCCCACCAGCTGCGCGCGGTCGTCACGGTCGCGCCGCTCCTCCTCGCCGGCGGGCTGGTGCTGACCTTCCTCGCCGACAGCACGCCGGTCATGGCGGTGGCGATGCTGGTCTGGGGCTTCGGGTTCAACCTGGTGCCGGTCAGCACCCAGCTGTGGGTCACCCGCGTCGAGCCCGAGCGCACCGAGTCGGCGCTGGCGCTCCAGGTCACCGCGTTCCAGGTCGCGATCACCCTCGGGGCGGCACTAGGAGGCGCGGTCCTCGACGAGTACGGCGTCGGGCGGGTGCTCCTCATCGGCGCGATCGGGGCGGCCGTCGCCGCGGCGGGCTTCGGCGCGCTCCGCGTGCCGCGCTCCTGAGGCGTCCTCGCGCCACGCCTGCGGACCAGTCCCGTGGGTAGCGGTGAAGGCGCGGCTGAACGCCGCGCCCGACCCGTAGCCCACGGCGTACGCCACCTGCTCGACCGGACGGTCACCGCCGGCCAGCAGGTGGCGGGCCGCGCGCATCCGGACGTCCCGCAGCGCCTCGCTCGGGCTCTGCCCCAGGCTGCGCCGGAACCGCTCCCCCAGCGCCGACCTCGACAGGTGCACGGACTCCGCCATCGTCTCGACCGACCAGGCCCGCCCCGGATCCGCGATCAGCGCGGACAGCACCTGCGCCACCGTCGGGTCGAGGACGGGCGCGGGACCATCCGTCCCGCGCCCGGTGTCCTCGAGCCAGGAGGCCGTCATCGCCGCGCCGAGCAGCGACGCGTAGCCCGACGCGAACAGCGCCGACGGCCGGCACGGACCGGCCAGCGGGCACCGCCGGACCAGCTCGGCCACCCCACCGTGCCGGCCGGCGAAGTCGCGCACGACCAGCGGGTTCGCGAGCGGGTACGCCACCGCGACCGCCCGCAGGTCGGCCCGCGTGACCGCCGCCCCGTCGAGGGTCGCCAGCCGGTGCCGGACCTGTCCTCCGACCAGCGCCGCGTCGCCCGCCCGGAGCAGGTGCGACTGCCCGGCAGCGGTCAGCACGACCGTGCCGTCGTCGACGAGCAACCAGCCGGCGGAGCGTACGTCCTCACCGGCGGAGCCGGCAGGCAGCTCCTCCTGGTAGGCGAGCGTCATCTCCCACGACGGACGGTCCTCGTTCACACCAGCCCCAGCGCCCGAGCGCCGGCCGGCTATTCCCGATCCTCAGTCGGCGATGAACTCGAGGATGTCGGCGATGAGGGCCTTCTGGTAGTCGCCCGCGATGCCGTGCGGAGCACCCTCGTAGACCTTCAGCGTGCCGTCCGAGACCAGCTTGACCGCCTTGTCGGCGGCGGCCGCGATCGGCACGATCTGGTCGTCCGAGCCGTGCGCGATCAGGATCGGCACCTCGAGCGCCTTCAGGTCCTCGGTGAAGTCGGTCTCGGAGAAGACCTTCACGCAGTTGTACGCAGCGACCAGACCGGCCAGCATCCCCTGGCGCTGGAAGTCGTCGATGAGGCCCTGGGAGACCTTGGCGCCGTCGCGGTTGAAGCCGTAGAACGGGACCGCCAGGTCCTTGTAGAACTGGGAGCGGTCGGCGAGCACACCGGCGCGGATGCCGTCGAAGGCATCGATCGGCGTCCCTTCGGGGTTGGTCTCCGACTGGACCATGATCGGCGGCACCGCGCCCGCCGTGACGACCTTGCGGACCCGGCCCTTCCCGTGCTGGGCGGCGTAGCGGACGACCTCGCCGCCACCGGTCGAGTGCCCGATCACGACCAGCTCGGTGAGGTCGAGGTGCTCGACGAGCTCGGCCAGGTCGCGGGCGTAGGTGTCCATGTCGTGACCGAGGTCGGTGTTGGTCGAGCGGCCGTGGCCGCGGCGGTCGTGCGCGATCGCCCGGTAGCCGGCGTCGGCGAGCAGCTTGGACTCGACGGCCCAGGCGTCCGAGCTGAGCGGCCAGCCGTGGCTCAGCACGACCGGCTTCCCGGTGCCCCAGTCGGTGTAGTAGATCTCGGTGCCGTCAGAGGTGGTGAACGTTGGCATGGTGGGAGTCCTCGAGGTTCTGCGTCGGTCCGCCGCCCCCATCGCCGAAGCTGTCGCGGTCCCGACGCCAGGTCCATCCTCTCCCTCGAGTACCCCATCCGGCCCCGCCGTATCTGCCCGATATCCCACGAATCAGGACACCTTCCGTCAGGTCCAGGGGTTGTCCCAACGACCATCGGCCCGCGCCGCCCGGACCTCGGCCATCCCCGCCGGCCGCATCCGACCCTCGGCGGTCAGGCGCTCGACCTTGGAGATGTTGAGCCGCGACCACTTCGAGCCCGGACGCCGGCGGGTGTAGCGCTGCAGGTAGGTCTCCTCATCGCCTCGGCGACGTACGGCCGAGATCCAGCCGAAGCAGAGGCCGACGTCGACGAGCTCGTCCGAGGAGAGGGAGGCCGGCTCGACGCCCTTCCGGGTCAGCCGCAGCCACACCGCCCCGGTGCCGGGACCGGCGGTGTCGAACCAGGCCTCCACCTCGGCCACCGACGGCCGATCCAGGACCGGCTCGCCGTCGATGGTCTCCACCCGACCAATCTAATGGTCGGCCGAGCAGTGGTAGTCGCGCGACGGCCGCTCACCGGTGACCAGATAGGTCGTCACCGCGTGGTTCGCGCAACGGTTCTTGCCGGCCGGGTAGACGCCGTGGCCGCTCTGATCGGCGGTCACCATGGTGGCCCGCTCGCCCAGTGCCGCCCGCATCTCCCTCGCACCGTCCAGCGGTGTCGCCGGGTCGCGCAGGTTCTGCACCATCAGCACGTTGGACGGACCCTGATCGGTGATCCGGACCTGCGGCTCAGCGGGATCCGGCCAGTACGCGCACGGCGTGATGTTGGCTCCGGCGGCACCGAACAGCGGAAACCTGATCCGGTCGACGGCGACGTTGCGCTGGTAGGTCGAGACCGACTTCGGCCAGCGCGCGTCGTTGCAGATCATGTAGTAGCGACCGGAGATGAGGTTGTCCACGTCGCCGACGGCGTCGCCTCCGGGCAGCGGTGGCGGCGGCTGGTTCGCGTCGACCGCCTTCCAGATGTCCGCGAGCAGCGGCAGCTGGGTCGGGCCGTACAGCAGACCGAAATTGATCAGCCGGAACGCGGCGTGGTCGAAGGGGCCGTCCGGCGTCTCGATCGGCTTCTTCTCGAGCCGCTCGGCGAGCTCGAAGTATGTCGCCCGCACCTGTGCCGGTGTCTTGCCCAGGCCGTACTCACGGTGGTTCGCAGCAGCGAACTTCGCGAAGGCCGGGAAGGTGTCCTCGACGCCCTGCGACCACAGCCGGTTGCTCGCGTAGTCCCAGCCGCCCGGGGCCAGATTGCTGTCGAGCACGATCCGGTCGCCGCGCTGCGGGAACAGGGTGGCGTAGACCGCGCCCAGGTGGGTGCCCCAGGAGGCACCGGCGTAGGACAGCTTCGACTCGCCCAGCGCGGCCCGGATCCGGTCCATGTCACGTGCGGTGTTGGCCGGGTTGATGTGCGGCAGCATCCAGGATGTCTTGGACGTCGCGCACTGCTGGGCGATCTGCTTGCTCTGCGCGGCTCGCTCGGTCACGTCGGCGGCGTCGAGGGCGTACGGCGGGATGTTCCCGGTCAGATACTGCTCCTCGGTGAGGTCGCAGGTCACCGGCGTGCTGCGGGCGATCCCGCGCGGGTCGAAGCCGATCACGTCGTAGCTGTCCCGGACGCTCTGCGGGAGACCCATCGCGACGAGCATGGCCGGATAGCCCTCGCCCGAGGAGGGGCCGCCGGGGTTGGTCACCAGGATGCCGCGCCGCTTGTCGGGCTTCGTGCTCGCCAGCCGCGAGACCGCGATGTCGATCGTCTTGCCGTCGGGGTCGCTGTAGTCCAGCGGGACCTTCAGGGTGCCGCACTGCATCCCTTTCGGGATCGGCACCGGAGTGATCTCGGCGGGGCACTTGTCCCACGTGATGCGGTCTGATGGCGCGTCCTGTGCGCCGGCCGGACCGGCCGGCGAGATCACTGGGGCCAGCGTGGCCGCCAGCGAGACGACAGCGACGGTGAGCGGTATCGAGATGCGTTTCATTTCTTCCTCCCGAGGATGGTGGTGGAACGGTGTCAGTCTTCGCTGAACGACGGGCGGAAACATCCGGCCGAAGACCATTCCGGGGGTCGCCGAAAGCACTATTGACCGGAGGGGAAAGTAGTAGTGGCGCAGATCACCGCCCCTGCTGAAGGCGCTTGCCGCGCGAGTCGGCGGCAACGGTTGGCGGTTGGGCCGCGATCGGCGAGGATGTCCCCGTGATCGACGAGCGCCCCATCAACACGTGGCTGACCGACATGGACGGTGTCCTGGTGCGCGAGGAGGAGCCGATCCCCGGCGCCTCCGAGTTCCTGGCCAGGCTCACCGAGGCCTCGGTGCCGTTCATGGTGCTGACCAACAACTCGATCTACACCCCGCGCGACCTGCGGGTCAGGCTGCTCCGGTCCGGGCTCGACGTCCCCGAGAAGTCGATCTGGACCTCGGCCCTCGCGACCGCGCAGTTCCTCGCCGACCAGCGGCCCGGCGGGTCGGCGTACGTCGTCGGTGAGGCGGGACTGACCACCGCCCTGCATGCGGTCGGCTACGTGATGACCGAGAACGACCCCGACTACGTCGTGCTCGGAGAGACTCGCACCTACTCGTTCGAGGCGATCACCCGGGCGATCCGGCTGATCGAGGGCGGCGCCCGGTTCATCGCGACCAACCCGGACCCGAGCGGGCCGAGCCCGCAGGGCACGCTCCCCGCGACCGGCTCCGTCGCCGCGCTGATCAGCGCCGCGACCAACCGGGCGCCCTACTACGTCGGCAAGCCGAACCCGCTGATGATGCGCAGCGCGCTCAACCAGCTCGAGGCCCACTCCGAGACCACCGTGATGATCGGCGACCGGATGGACACCGACATCATCAGCGGCCTCGAGGCCGGGATGCGCACCATCCTCGTCGAGACCGGGTCGACCCGGCCCGAACAGGTCGAGACCTTCCCGTTCCGGCCGACCCGCGCGGTCGCCTCCATCGCCGACGTACTGCCGCTGCTCGAGGGGCAGCTCGCCGGCCAGTAGGGCAGGCGCGGACCGTCCGGCGCTGACGACCGTCGTCGGCAATCAGGGACTCTGCGAGCGGCGACAGCTCAGTCGGCGAGCTCGAACACGGTCTGCCCCCTGCTCCGCCCGCGCGTGGCGGGCAGCGCGGACCGGAACCGCCGCTGATACTGCGACGGCGAGATGCCGAGGCGCGTGACGAACGTACGCCGCAGCACCTCAGGACTGCCGTAGCCCGACTGCGCCGCTGCCTCCGTCACGCTCGCACCGCCTTCGAGACGCATCCGGGCGTGGTCGAAGCGCACCGCGGTGACGTACTCGGACGGCGACTGGCCGAGCTCGTCGCGGAAGCGCCGGGCCAGGTGGCGCGGACTGGTGGCGACGAGGCCGGCGAGGTCGGTGACGGTCCAGGCGCGGGTGGGGTCGGCGTCGACCAGATCGGTCGCACGGCGGACGATCGACGCCGGTTGCGCGCGGCCGCGCAGCGGGACCGAGTACTGCGACTGGCCGCCGGAGCGCTGCAGGTAGACGAGGAGGAGCTGGGCGATCTGGCGCGCGACGTCGGCGCCGTGGTCGTCCTCGACCAGGGCGAGCGCCAGATCGATGCCGGCAGCGACGCCGGCCGAGGTCATCACGTCGCCGTCACGTACGAAGATCGCGTCGGGCTCGACGCGCACGCTCGGATACAGCCGCTGGAGCTCCGGCGCGAACTTCCAGTGCGTCGTCGCGGGCCTGCCGTCGAGGGCGCCGATCTCGGCAAGCACGAAGGCGCCGCTGCAGATCGAGACCACGCGCCGGGCACGCGAAGTCAGCGACACCGCTGCCTCGATCAGCGCACCGCGCACGAACTCGTGCGGCGGCAGCTCGCTTCCGGGCACGACCACGGTGTCGAACTCGCCCGCGTCACCGGCCGCGCCGTGCACGGACACGCGGCCGCCGAGAGAGGTCACCACATCCTGCCCGTCGGGCGACAGCAGCACGATGTCGTAGCCGTCCACCGCCTGATTGGCTTCGACGAAGACCTCGGCGGGACCGACGTAGTCGAGCATCTTCACGCCGTCGAAGAGCAAGAAGGCGATACGCCGACGGGCGCGGGATGGCTTGGAAATGTCGTTTCCTCCTCGAGGCGAAATACCTTGCGTACAAGGAATCTACGCGGCGGTTACCTCGCGCGCAAGGCTTCTTCCCCAAAAGGCTTGCGCGCAAGGGGTTGTAGGGTGGGCTCATGTCAGAGACTCGCCACAGCCTCGAGCTGAGCGAGCAGCTGTGCTTCTCGCTCTACACCGCGCAGCGGCTCGTGACCGCGGCCTACCGACCGATCCTGGACGCCCTGGGCCTGACCTATTCCCAGTACGTCGCCATGCTCGTGCTGTGGGAGAGCTCCCCGATCACCATGGGAGAGCTCGGCGAGCGGCTCGGCCTGGACTACGGCACCGTGACGCCGCTGGTCAAGCGCCTCGAGGCTGCCGGGCTGATCGCCCGCGAGAAGCGCCCCGAGGACCAGCGCAGCGTCAGCGTCCGGCTGACCGAGGCCGGCACCGAGCTGCGCAGCCGAGCCGTTGGCGTGCCCGACACCATCGCCGAGGTGATGGCGCTGCAGACCGAGGAGTTCACCACCCTCAAGGACTCGCTGGACCACCTCAGCGACAACGTCGCCAAGCGCCTGCCCTGACCGCCCGGCGTGTCGAGACCGTCAGTCGGCCAGGCGCAGGTCGCCCTCGGCGCGGGGCGGAAGGTTGGAGAGGGCGGCCTGGACCAGCGTGACGCGCGCCTTGACCGTGACCGCCCGGCGGAGCCGGCCGACGTCGTCACCGATGTTGCGCTCGACGGACTCGCGGATCTGCTCCTCCGGAAAGGTCGGGCGACCGCCGACCGGGACCTCGACGTCGGGCAGGTCGGTGAGCACCGGGAAGATCTGGGTGCCGATGCTGTCCAGGAGCTTGAAGCGCTGGAAGCGGTCGGTCTCGTCCCAGATCTTGTCGATGTCGGCGCCGCCCTTGCGGAACCTCCGGCCGGAGGCCAAGACGGTCTTGGCCGTCCCGGTCAGGGCAACGGTGAGCTCATGCTCGGTCAATCGCATGAGCCCAAGCATGCCCTCAACCGGTCCGGACATCTGCCCCGGGCTGATCACCGATCGATAACACCTGCTCCCCCAGATATCAGGGGCAGACGATCAGGCAGCGTTGAAGGTCGCCGGGTCCGGGCCGGTGCGACCTTCGCTCTCCAGGGCGTCGATCGCGGCCAGGTCGGCGACGGTGAGGTCGAAGCCGAACACGTCGAGGTTCTGCGCGATCCGTGCCGGGGTCACCGACTTGGGGATGACAACCCGGCCCTGCTGGAGGTGCCAGCGCAGGATCACCTGGGCAGGTGTGTGACCGAGGCGGTCGGCGATCTCGGTGATCGCCGGGTTCTGAAGCATCGCGCCCTGGGCGAGCGGGCTCCAGGCCTCGGTGGCGATCCCGAGCGCGTCGTTCGCGGCGACCGTGGCCCGCTGCTGCAGCGCCGGGTGCAGCTCGATCTGGTTGACGGCGGGCACCGTGCCACCGAGCTCGACGACCCGGTCCAGGTGCTCGGGCAGGAAGTTCGAGACGCCGATCGCGCGGACCCGCTTCGCGGCGTACAGCTCCTCGAGGCCCTGCCAGGCGCCGACGTAGCGGTCGCGGGCCGGAGTCGGCCAGTGGATCAGGTAGAGGTCGACCTGGTCGAGACCGAGGAGCTCCAGGCTCTTCTCGTACGCCTCGACGGGCCGCCCGTGGTCGGCGTTCCAGAGCTTCGTGGTGATGAAGAGCTCCTCGCGGGCGATGCCCGACGTCGCGAGGGCGCGACCGACGCCGGCCTCGTTGCCGTAGACGGCCGCGGTGTCGATGCTGCGGTAGCCGGCCTCGAGTGCGGCGGTGACGGCCGCCTCGGTCTCCTCGTTCGGCACCTGGAAGACGCCGTAGCCGAGCTGCGGCATCGCGACGCCGTTGTTGAGCGTGATGTTCGGGACGGTCATGAGACTTCTCTTCTCTTTGATCTTCTCGGTGAGACGGGTGAGGTTCAGGCAGGAACAGGAACAGACGTACGCCGCTCGCCCCCGGGCGCACGGACGGCGACCAGCAGCACGAGGAGAGCGATCAACGTGACCCCGGCGCCGGCCCACAGCGGCGAGGTGTAGCCGAGGCCGGCCGCGATGGTGACGCCGCCGATCCAGGCGCCGAGCGCGTTGCCGAGGTTGAACGCGCCGATGTTGGCGCCGGAGGCGAGGGTGGGCGCCTGGTCGGCATACGCCATCACGCGCATCTGCAGAGCCGGCACGGTCCCGAAGCCGACGGCGCCCATCAGGACCAGGGCGATGACGGTCACCACCTGGCTGGTCGCGGCGAGCGCGAACGCGGCCAGCACCACGGTCAAGGCGACGAGGAGCACACCGAGGGTCTTGACCAGGTCCCGGTCGGCGGCGCGGCCACCGATGATGTTGCCGACGAAGAGGCCGACGCCGAAGAGGACGAGCAGCAGGGGGACCGCTCCGGAGGAGAAGCCGCTGACCTCGGTGAGCGTGAAGGCGATGTAGGTGAAGCCGCCGAACATGCCGCCGAAGCCGAGCACGGTCAGGGCGATCGAGAACCAGACCTGAGGGCTGGCGAAGGCGGACAGCTCGGTGCGTACGGCCGGGGTGGCCTCCTCGCCGCGGCCGGTGTGGGCCGGGACCAGGAGGGCGATGCCGATGAAGGCGATGACACCGATGACGGTGATCGCCCAGAAGGTCGAGCGCCAGCCGGCGGCCTGGCCGAGCAGGGTGCCGAGAGGTACGCCGAGGACGTTGGCGAGGGTGAGGCCGCCGAACATGAACGCGATCGCACTGGCCTTACGCTCCGGGGCGACCAGCTGCGCGGCGACGACGGCGCCGATGCCGAAGAAGGCGCCGTGGCACAGCGCCGCGACGATCCGGCCGGTCATCATCGTGGCGTAGTCGGGCGAGATCGCGGAGATCAGGTTGCCGAGGATGAACAGCACCATCAGGCCCAGCAGGGCTGGCTTGCGGGGCACGCGGGTGAGCGCGAGGGTCAGGGCGATCGCGCCGACCGCGACGCTGAGGGCGTAACCGGAGATCAGGTAGCCGGCGGTGGTCTCGCTGACCGCGAAGTCGGTGGAGACCTCGGGCAGCAGGCCCATGATGACGAACTCGGTGAGGCCGATGCCGAACCCTCCGATCGCGAGGGCTAGCAGTGCGACGGGCATGGATGACTCCTTGGTGAAGACGGGTTGCGTCTGTCGATAGTCCGCGTGCGCAGTAGTTGCACACGCTTCATATTTATAGTTGCACGCGCGCACTATCCGCGCAACTCGGGTATGCTGGAGACGTCCACGAAGGAGGACCCATGGGAATCGCTGACGACGCCGTCGAGATCCGCGCTCAGGGCTGGCGCACGCTGGCGGCCGTGCACGGACTGATCGAGGCCGCGCTCGAGAAGGCGCTGCAGCGCGAGCACGGGCTGTCGGTCGTCGAGTTCACCGTGCTCGACGCGCTCAGCCGCCAGGACGGCTGGCACATGCGGATGCAGCAGCTGGCCCGCGCCGCCGCCCTGTCCTCCTCGGCCACGACCCGCCTGGTCACGCGCCTGGAGAACCGCAATCTCCTCACCCGGATCCTGTGCGCCGACGACCGCCGCGGGATCTACACCGAGCTCACCCCCGCCGGACGCGCCCTGCTGAAGAAGGCCCGTCCACTGCACGATGAAGTGCTGCGCACGGCACTGGACGAGGCCGCCGAGATCCCCGAGCTCGCCCCGCTCGTGCACGCGCTCGGGTCCTTGTCACCAGCCTGAGCAAGTCGGCACGGAAACCCACGGGGTCCGCTCGTCGCTAGCTGGCGCCGCTCCGGGCGAGGTCGCCGCGGAGGTGAACGAAAATTCGTTCGTCGTCGCCGGGCGAACGAATCTTCATTCATCATCCCCGGGCGAACGAACTTTCACTCGTCGTCGCCGGGCGAACGAACTTTCACTCGTCGTCGCAGGACGAACGAACTTTCATTCATCGTCGCAGGACGAACGAACTTTCACTCATCGTCGCCGGGCGAACGAACTTTCACTCGTCGTCGCAGGACGAACGAACTTTCACTCATCGTCGCCGGGCGAACGAACTTTCATTCATCGCCAAGAGATCAGCCCAGCCAGCCGTTGCGGCGAGCGGTGAGGGCGGCCTCGGTCTTGTTGCGGGTGCCGGTCTTGCCGATGGCCGCGGAAAGATAGTTGCGCACCGTGCTCGGCGAGAGGAAGAGGCGGCCGGCGATGTCGGCGATGCTCGACCCGTCCTCGGAGGCCGCGAGCACGTCGCGCTCGCGCGCGGTCAGCGGGTTCGGAGCGGCCCGGAGCGTGGCGGCGGCCAGGGCGGGGTCGAGGACCGTCTCGCCGCGCAGCACCCGCCGGATCGCGTCGGCAAGCTCCTCGACCGGCCCGTCCTTGACCAGGAAGCCGACCGCGCCCGCGGCCATCGCCTGACGCACGTAGCCGGGCCGAGAGAAGGTCGTCAGGATCATCACCCGGCACTCCGGGACTGACGCGCGCAGCTCGCCTGCGGCCTCGAGACCGCTGATCCCGGGCAGCTCGATGTCGAGCAGCGCCACATCGGGGCGCACCTCGAGCGCGGTCGGCACGATCTCGGTGCCGGTTCCGACCTGGGCGACCACCTCGAGGTCGTCCTCGAGCCCGAGCAGCACGGCGAGCGCGCCGCGCATCATCGCCTGGTCCTCGGCGAGCAGGATGCGGATCACGATGCCGGCACCCGCGCCTCGAGGCGGAACCCGTCGGCCCCAGGACGTACGTCGAGGCGACCGTCGACCGCACGCAGCCGCTGCCGCAGGCCTTCGAGCCCGCCTGACCTCGCCCCATTGTCCGCCGGGCCGCCGACTCCGTCGTCGACCACGGCGAGCCGGAACTCGCCGCCGTCCTCGGAGAGCTCGAAACGGCAGCTGGCCGCGCCGGAGTGGCGGATCACGTTGGTCGCACCTTCGCGCACGACCCAGGCGAGCGCCTGGCCGGCGATGTCGGGCACCTCGGCCTGGGCAGCGGTGATCGACGTACGGATCCCGGCAGCGTCGAGCGCGCGGCGTGCGCCGTCGAGCTCCTCGGCCAGGGAGAGCGTCTTCATCTGGTCGACCGCGGCCCGGACGTCGGCCAGCGCGGCACGCCCGACCTCCTCGATGTCGGCCGCGTGCGCTGCGGCTGCCTCCGGGTCACGAGCCGCCAGGCGGCGTACGGCCTCGGCCTTGACGACCATCACGCTCAGCGTGTGGCCGAGCAGGTCGTGGAGGTCGCGGGACATCCGGGCACGCTCCTCGGCCACGGCCACCCGGGCGAGCTCCTCGCGGGTGCGCCGCAGCTGCTCGACCGCCTCGATGAGGCGGAGGAACGAGGTGGTCGTGATCCCGCTGAGAAGTACGCCGCCCACACTGATCAGGTAGGCGTCGTCGATGCCCTCGGCGACTGCGATCGAGACCGCGACGCCGACCGTGGCCACGGCGATCGCGACCAGCAGGCGCCAGCCGCGCAGCACCGCCGGGGAGACGATCGCGAGCACTCCCCAGACCGTCTGCCAGCCCTCGCCCTGGATCGCGGCGAGCACGATCAGGGCGACGAGAACCGGCAGCAGCACGGTGACCCGGCCGGTGACCACGAGGGCGACTGCGGCCGCGCCCAGAGCCAGCACCAGAACCACCTGGCCCACAGCCGGAAGCACCTCGCCGGAGAGGTTGAGCAGCGGGAAGAGCAGCAGTACCGGCAACCACACCAGCACCCCACCGTGGCGCTGGAGGTGACACCACTGGCCGGACACGGTCGTCACCTTATCGCCGTCGCAGGCCGGCGATGACCACAACGGCCACGACGACGTGCAGGCTCGCGAGGCCCAGTCCCGCGGCCAGGGTGAGCGCGCTGGTCGGGGTGATCAGGGAGAGCACGGCGATGCCGACGGCGAGCATCGTCCAGCGCCTCCTCCCGCGCTCGGAGCGCCCTTCCCACCACCGCAGGAGCGCACCGCCGGCCAGCGCGATCAGCAGGCTGCTCACGATCACCGAGGCGACCCCGATCTGCTGGCTGCCGCTGCCTGACTTCACCTCGAGGTCGACTCCCCCGGCCTGGGTCCACAGCAGCCATACGACCGTCGCCGCCACGGCCGCGGTGGCCGCCACCCCGGCGATGCGCGGCCACCCGACCCGGGTGCGCTGCGCGGTCTCGTTCGTCACGGTTGTCATTGCGATTCCTCCGTCTCCACACCCACCGTGGGTGGTGTCTCCAGGCTCCCGCGGGGACGCCTCCCGAGGTCAGATCTGATTGTCCGGACCCGACGGTGACAATTGTCAGTGGACCGTCTGCCTATCGTGGGGGCATGCGCATCGCCATCGTCGGCGGCCACGGCAAGGTCGCCCTGCATCTCCATCCGATCCTCGCGGCCGCGGGCCACACCCCGGTCGCGCTCGTACGCAGCGAGAGCTACCGAGCCGAGCTCGAAGCGCTCGGGGCCGAGGTGGGCCTGCTCGACATCGAGAACCAGGACGCCGACGGGTTCGCCGCCGCCTTCGCGGGCTGCGACGCGGTGGTCTTCGCCGCCGGCGGCGGCCCCGACGGCAACAAGGAGCGCAAGCGCACCGTCGACCTGGAGGGCTCGACCAAGTCGATCGCCGGCGCGAAGGCGGCCGGCATCCGGCGCTTCGTGCAGGTCTCGGCCATCAACGTCGACGAGCCGGTCCCGGCCGATGCCGGCGAGGTGTGGAAGGCCTACGTCGAGGCCAAGCGCGACGCCGACATCGCTCTGCGCGACAGCGACCTCGAATGGACCATCCTGCGTCCCGGTGGCCTCACCGACGACCCTGCGACCGGACGGGTGAAGCTGGCCCCCAAGCTCGGCCGCGACACCATCCCGCGTGCCGACGTGGCCGCGGTGATCGCCGCCGTGATCGACGACGACGCCACCGTCGGCAAGCAGTGGGAGCTGGTCTCCGGCGACTCCTCTGTCGACGAGGCCATCGCCGCCGTCCTCTAGCGCAGACCCAGCAAGCCTTTGACGTACGCCGCCTGGCCGATGTGCTGGGCGGCGTCGTCGACAACGCTGACCAGCCGGACCGCGGCGGTGACCGGCGGGTCCCAGCGCTCGTCGACCACGCGGGCGAGGTCGTCGTCGCTCAGCGTGTCGATCAGCTCGAGAGTGGCCTCGTGGACGGCCTGGTAGTAGCCGGTCAGCAGCGTCGGGTCCTCCAGCCGGAACGCCGCGACCTCCTCGGCACTCTGCCCGTAGCCCATCGCCCGGGGCCGGTACGGCAGCCCGAACCGCTCCACCCAGCCGTCCCGTGTCCACACCTCGTCGGTGCCGGCGAGCGGCGCGATCTGGACGTCCTCCATCCGGGCGATGTGCCACAGCGTCCAGGCGATCGAGTTCGCCTGGTCGTAGGGCCGCCACAGCAGGTCGTCGACGGAGAGGCCGTCGACGATCGTGGGAAGGGTCTCCGCGATCCGGCCGAAGCCGTCCGCGAGCAGTCGCTGGGACGAGGTGTCGCTCATGCCCTCCGTTCTACACCTCGGAGGGCAGCATCCCCTCCCGCTTCGGCAAGGCGTGCCGAGGTCGCGGCGCATTTTCCCACCATGGCGGGATTCTGCGCGCCGGACGAGTCAGGCCTGAGCTGCCGAGTCCACTCCCGCGGGCTCCCACAGCTGGATCGGATTGCCCTCCGGGTCGACGAGTTCCGCGAACCGGCCGTTGGGATAGACCTCCTCGTGCTCGCTCACCTCGACATCGTTGTCACGTAGCTGCGCGACCATCGCGTCCAGGTCGCTCACCCGGAAGTTGATCGACCACGTCCCGGTGGCGGTCGCGAGGTGCGGCGAGTCCTCGGCCATCGGGGCGAACACGGTCGCGCCGGCCTCTTGGCGCCACGGAGACTCCTCGTAGGACGTGGGCGGAGGAGCGACGCCGAGGTTCGCGTCATACCAGCGCGTCAGCGACTCCGGGTCTCGTGCACGGAAGAAGAAGCCACCGATGCCTGTCACCGACTCCATCGTTTGATCGTAACCCGTGAGCGCCGAGGCCATTCCTACAACGGCAGGTTCTCCTCGGCCTCGCTCCACATCCGGGTGACGATGTCGCCCGCAGGCTCGGCGGCCGCACGGCCGGCGGCCTGGCCGGCCCAGTGGTTGGCGCGGTCCAGCGGCACCTCGGCGGCGGGGTCCGGGGTGCCCTTGCGCCACCTGGCGACCAACGCCCGCTGGTGCGGATAGGGCGCTGGCAAAGGCGCCTCGGACGCCTCCCAGGAGCGCACGTAACCCGTCGGGGCAGCGCGGCCGAGGCGGCCCGAGTAGGCGCGGGTGGCGACCGTGTCCTCCGGCGCGAGGCCATCCAACGACGCCGCCCAGGCCGAGGCGATCCCGGTCTCCGGCGACCGCAGCAGCGCGCTGCCGACCTGCACCGCACTCGCCCCGAGGGTCAGCGCAGCAGCGACCGCACGCCCGTCGGCGATCCCACCGGTGGCCACGACCGGCACGTCGACCCCGTCGACGATGTGCGGCAGCAGCGCGAACAGGCCCACGGCCGTGCGCTCCGCCGTCTCCGGCTCGAAGACACCTCGGTGCCCACCGGCCTCGAGACCTTGCGCGACGATGGCATCGGCGCCGGCCTCTTGAGCGGCCAGCGCCTCGGCCAGGGTCGTGGCGCACGCGAACCAGGCGATTCCCGCCTCGTGCAGGCGGTCGACATAGTCGGGCGAGAAGAGCCCCATGATCGAGGAGACGACCCGCGGCCGGGCGGCGAGCATCGCCTCGCACTGCTCCTCGAACGACGGCGCGGGCGGTTGCTCGGGGCCCGGCGTACCGAACCTGCCCAGGAACTCCTCCGCGGCCGAGATCCTGGCCGGGTCGTCGTCGGCCGGGTCGGGGATCCAGATGTTCAGCTGGAAGGGTCCCGCGGATATCGACCGGAAGTCGGCCGCCCATGCCGCGATCCGCGACGGCGAGTCGAGCACCACCCCGGCCGCGCCCATCCCGCCGGCGCCGGCGACCGCGGCCGCCGCCGCGGGCGGACAGGCACCCGCCATCGGCGCCTGAAGGATCGGCATCGAGAGGCCGTACGCCTCGCAGAACTCCTGAGCACGTCGTCGAGCGGTCACCCGGCCAGGTTAGCCCTCGACCAGTCCGTCTCGGCCCCATCGAGGCGTCGGCCCCGGGTCGCCGAGATCGGTCCCCGGCGGCTCCTGGGAGACGTCCTTGGCGATCGCGGTGCCCCAGTCGAAGTAGGCCATCAGCGTCTTGTGCAGGTCTGGCTGGTCGGCCAGGACCTCCTCGATCGCGGCCTGCATGAGCTCGAGCCAGCGCTGCCGGTGCTCCTCGCGGATCCCGAGGCCGAGGTGGACGTTGAGCAGGGCCTGATGGCCGCCGAGCCTGGCGGTGAAGTCGGCCGGGCCACCGAAGATCTCGCCGAGCCAGATCGCCACCCGCTCGACATGGGTGGGCGTGAAGTTCGCGAACACCGGCGCGAGGAGCTCGTCGGCCAGCACCCTTTCGTAGAACGCGTCGCTCAGCCGGCGCAGCGCGGGCTCGCCGCCGAGGTCGTCGTACAAGGTCATGCCTCACCATCACGTGCGGCACCGGGATGCGCAACGAAATACTTGTGGCGGTACGGGGACCCGCACGGCAGGATCGGACGCATGCGCACTCTCATCTACTCAGCGTTCGTATCCCTCGACGGCGTCGTCGACTCCCCCGGCGGCGGCTCTGCATCCGAGTCGCACCGCAGCGGCGGCTGGACCTTCCAGGACCTCGAGTTCCTGCCGGAGGCCTACGCCATCAAGGGCAGCGAGATGGAGGAGGCCGGCGCGATGATGTTCGGCCGGCGCAGCTATGAGGCGTTCTCGCCGGTCTGGCCGGACATGGAGGACTTCACGGTGGTGAAGGAGATCCCGAAGTACGTCGTCTCGACCTCCCTAGGCGACGACGCCCTCGTCGAGGGCTGGGGTCCGCAGACCGTGCTGAGGTCGCTGGATGAGGTCGAGGAGCTCAAGCAGGGCGACGGCGGCCCGATCCTGGTCGCCGGCAGCGCCGAGCTCGCCCGCAACCTCTCCGACGCCGGCCTGATCGACCGCTACCACCTGCTCGTCTTCCCGGTCGTCCTCGGCGCCGGGAAGTCGATGTGGAGCGAGACCGACAAGGACAAGCAGCGGCTCACCCTGGTCGAGTCGGAGGCCTACGCCAACGGCATCCTCAAGCTCGTCTACGACGTCGTCCGCTGATCCCGATCAGGGGCAGCGCGCGTAGAGACGCCGCGACCCGGTCCCGTACGCCGCGGGATCGGTGAACGCGCAGCCGTAGTCGGGTGCGGCGACCGCTGCCCGGTCGAGGACGTCGTCACCGGCCGGACGGTCGCCGTGCTCGACCCAGCCGACGAGATCGCCCCAGGCGGCCGAGGCCTCGGCGGGGCTGAACTCGCAGTGCCCGGCCGAGCGGATCGCGCGCTGCACGACCAGGCCGCCACGGTGGTGGCGGTTCACCTCGCGCAGATAGACCTGCTCCAGCGAGAACGGCACGAACATGTCGCCGAGGTTGTGCAGGCTCACCACCGGGGCGGTGGGTCGGCCGGAGATCCGCGACGGGGCGTTGAGCCGGTGGCTGTAGCGACCGGCCGGGTCGACGGGGTCGACCCGCTCGATCTCGGCATCGAGGTCGACCGGCGAGCCCGGCGCGTAGACGGTGTCCCGGTTGGTCGCGACCCGGCCGATGTTGAAGCCCAGCGTGCCACCGTCGTCCACCGACGGCAGCGTGAAGAGGAAGTCCTTCCACTGCCCGAAGGCGGCCTCCGCGCCCGGCCGCGGTCCACCGCTGCGCTCGATGGTCATCGCCCGCAGCTGCTCGCCCTCCGGGGTCAGTGTGCCGTTGAGCCCCAGGCGCTCCTTGATCACCGGGACGTCGACACTCTGGTAGCTCGCGTCGTAGGGGTAGGCGTCGTACCCGGCGAGCGCCTGCGCGCCGAGGTTGTAGTCGACGAAGAAGTCGAACAGCTCCACGTCGCCCAGCTGCCCGCACATCGGCAGCGCCCCGTCGTAGAAGCCCGGATACTGCTCCAGCGAGCGCCCGATCACGTGCCCGCCCATCGACACCCCGGTCACGTAGGTGCGGGTCGCCCGGCGCGGCAGCAGCTTCGACGCGTACCTCGCCAGGTCCCGTGTCGAGCGCACCCCGGCGCCCACGTCGTAGCCGTTGGTCGAGTAGCTCGACGCGGCCCAGGCGTAGCCCTGCTCGAGGAACGTACGCCGCAGCCCGAACCCCGGCGTCTCGGGTGTCAGCGTGTAGCCGAGCCCGCGGTAGCCGTGGGCCCACATCACCAGCTCGCCGTTCCAGTCGGCCGGCACCTCCAAGACGTACGCCGCGTGCTCGTGCACGCCCTGGCGCACCGTGGTCTCCCTGCCACCGACGACGATCGGCGCCACCGTCGGGTTGCTGATCGTGTAGCCAGGAAGCGGCTGGTCACCGGGTGGTTCGGGGTCGGCGAGCGCCGGGCCGGTCGAGGCGACCAGTGCGGAAGCGGTCAGGAGCAGGGCGAGGAGAGCGGCTGACGCACGGGGCATGTCTCTGAGAGTAGGGCTCGTTGTGACCGGCGTCACAAGCACAGTGCACGATGTGCCTCGTGCACTGTGCACAAGGGATCAGCGGCCGACGGCCTTCCGGATCGCGCCGAACGCCGCCTGCCCCACGCCCTTGACACCCGCCGCGATGAAGGTGGTCCAGTCGAAGTAGTCGCGCCAGAGCTCGATCTTGCCGTCACGCACCTCGAAGGTGCCGCACACCCAGAACTCGGCGGAGACCGAGCCGCGGCTGAGCACGTCGATGCGCTCGGTGAGCACCACCGGGCCATTGGCCGCAATGTTGATCATCCGGACCTCGAAGCCGGTGGTGTACTTCCCCATGATCCGCAGCTGGCGCCCGACCTCGGAGAGGCCACGCGCCGGCGGGAGGGGCACGTTCTGGTAGGTGACGTCGTCGGCGCACAGCGCCAGGGCAGCGTCGATCTCACCGGTCTCGAGCGCGGCCAGGAACTGCTCGACGATCTGGATCTCGGTCATACCGCCACGTTATCGCCGATCAGCGGACGAGCGCAGGACTCAGGACGAGGCAATCCTGGCGATGCAGGGTGGGGTCGTCGAGCAACTCCTCGACGGCGACGCGCTCGCCGGGCACCCGCCGCAGCACGGTCGTCTCCTTCGCCTTCACGAACACGTCGCGGGCCCGGGCCAGCTCGGCGAGGTAGCCGCGGTCCATGTGCTCGATCTCGAGCATCAGCGCCCAGTGCTCCGTGCCTTCCAGGGACCTGGCGGCACCGTCGACGACCTCGCGCTCGAAGCCCTCCACGTCCACCTTCACGCAGAACGACCGCCCTGAGCCGCCGAGCACCTCGTCGAGCGTGGTGACCTCGACGTCGTGGAGCTGCCAGCGCGCCGAGCCGTCGTGGCGCTCGTCGTAGAGCGACGACGTCCCCGACCAGGTCCGGTCGACCGCGAACCGCGCGGCGCCGGGCTCGGCGGCGACCGCCTGCGCGCGCAGGTCGATCGTGATCCCGCGGGTCTCGAGCGTCTTGCGCAGGACCTTGTGCAGCGAGGTGTTCGGCTCGAACCCGATCAGCTCCACCCCCTCGGGGATGTCCACCCCGACGAGCATCTCGCCGTAGTTCACCCCGACATCGATCACGGTCCGCCACTCGTGCAGGCCGAGCGCCAACCGCCACAGCTCGAGCGAGCCACGGATGATCCGCCCCTTGTTGGCGATCAGGCCGATGGCCCGCGGGTCGGTCGGCTTCACATAGATCCGATGCCCGTCTTCGGTCGTCGCGTACGCCATCTCGAGCACCTTCGGGTAGGGGTCAGCCTTCGGCTGTCGCCGAACCCTAGGGCGCCTACGGAAACACGAGTCGAACCGCGGGCGACGCGATTCAGGAGATCTGCTCGACCAGGTTGGCAGCGATGTCGCCGTAGGAGTTGCCGTCCTTGAACTGCTCGCCGTCGAGCAGGATGGTCGGAGTGCCGCTCACCCCGTCGTCGGCCGCCGCCTTCGTGGCGGCGTCGGCCCAGGCCTTGCCGTCGAGGCTGGTGATGCGGTCCTTGACCGCGGACTCCTCGGCGCCCGCCTCGACCGCGAGGTCGACGACGTCGGCGGCCTCGGGGAAGGGGCCGGACTCGCTGGGCTGGTTCTCGAAGAGCAGGTCGTGGAACTTCTTGGCGACCTCGGAGCCGGCCTCCTCTTGGACGACCGCGAAGGCCGAGGTGGCGAGCTCGGAGTAGGGGCCGAACTGATCGAGGAGCACGAACGGGCGGTAGTCGACCTGGACCTTGCCGTCGGCGGCAAGCTCGGCGAGGTCCTCACGGGACGCGTTCTCGAACTCACCGCAGTAGGGGCAGAGGAAGTCCTCGTAGATGACGACCTTGTGCGGCGCATCGTCGGGACCGATCACGAGACCGTGCTCGCTGCTGCCGGCCTCGGGCGCGGCGATCTCGTTGTCCGTGGAGCGGTTCAGGCTGAACCAGACGAGCCCGCCGACGATCACCGCGAGGACGGCGACGACCGCCGCGACGGTGAGGATCGACTTGCGGGCCTGCTTCTTGCGCAGTGCCTCCAGCTCCGCGGCGGCCTTGGCAGCGCGGGCCTCACGCTTCTCCTTGCGCGAGGGGCTGCTGGCTGAATCCGTGCTCATGGAGCCAAGATAGGCCAGTCTCCTGAGCGCAGGCTGAAACCACGCCATGGGAACCGTTATCACATCGTCGCCTATCCCCCCGTAAAGCCGTTGACCAGCGGCGTTATGGTGCTCTGCGTGGCTTCACTGAACGAACGTCTGGTCTGGATCGACTGCGAGATGACCGGGTTGTCCCTCGAGCACGATGCGCTGATCGAGGTGGCGGCCCTCGTCACCGACTTCGATCTCAACGTGCTCGGCGACGGGGTCGACATCATCATCAAACCCCCGGCCGAGGCGCTGGAGCAGATGGACGACTTCGTGCGCGACATGCACACCAAGTCCGGCCTGCTGGTCGAGCTCGAGAACGGTGTGCCGATGCGGGAGGCGGAGGAGCAGGTCCTGGCGTACGTCTGGGAGCACTGCGGCAAGGACTCTCGGCCACCGCTGGGCGGCAACACGGTGGCCACCGACCGCAACTTCCTGGCCCGGGACATGCCCGAGCTGGAGGGGTTCCTGCACTACCGCAACGTCGACGTCTCCTCGATCAAGGAGCTCTCGCGCCGCTGGTTCCCGCGCACCTACTTCTCGGCTCCCCCCAAGCGCGGCAACCACCGCGCCCTGGCCGACATCCAGGAGTCGATCGAGGAGCTTCGCTACTACCGCGAGGCGGTCTTCGTGCCGATGCCCGGCCCCGACTCGGACACGGCCAAGGAGATCGCCGCCCGGCACGGTGCCTCGATCACCGGTCTGGGCGACGCCGATTCCACAGATCAGACCTGATTCCCCTATGATTCTTGCTGGCTCGGACATGCGCTGTCCGAGCCGATGGTGGGCGTAGCTCAGCTGGTAGAGCATCGCGTTGTGGTCGCGAGGGTCGCGGGTTCAAGCCCCGTCGCTCACCCCATCAGAACGGCCCGTCCGACAGGACGGGCCGTTCGTCATTTCCGAATCGACAGGCGGGCCAGCGCGCCGTGCTCGAGCGCGACCCAGAGGGCCCCGTCCGGCCCGAAGGTGAGGCCGTGCGGCTCGGCGTTCGGAGTGGGCAGCGCCACCGGCTCACCGAGCGTCCCTGCCGTGGTGATCGTGCCGATCCGGTTGGCGCCCCATTCGGAGAACCACAGGGCTCCGTCGGGGCCGGCCGTGATCGCGTGCGGACGTGCGCCGCGGTCGGCCAGTGGGTGCTCGTCGATCTCTCCGTCGACCGTGATCCGGCCGATCTGGCCGGCCGCGATCTCGACGAACCACAGCGCGCCGTCCGGCCCGAGGGTGATGCCGACCGGTGCCGCGTCGGGAGTGGGGAGCTCGTGCACGGTGACCTCGCCACGCAGGTCGATGCGGCCGATCGCGTTGGCCCGGTTCATCGTGAACCACATCGCCTCGTCGGCCCCGGCCACGATCGCCGACGGGAACGCCTCCTCGACCGGGAGAGCGAACTCGGTGACGGTGCCGTCGGTGGTGATGCGGCCGATGGAGTCGGCCGTCGTCCCGGTGAACCACAGCGCCCCGTCCGGACCAGCGGCGATCCCGAAGGGCCCGCACTCCCGCAGCGCGTGCTCGGTCACGGCGCCGTCGACCGAGATCCGGCCGATCGCGTGGGCGCGGTACTCGGTGAACCACAGCGCACCGTCCGGCCCGGGAGCGACGATCGTCGGACCGGAGTCTGCCGTCAGCGAGAAGGTGGCCGGACGCTCCCCCGGGACGAGGCGGCCGATCTCGCCGCTGGCCTCCAGGGTGAACCAGAGCGCGTCGTCGGGGCCGGCGGCGATGGCGTACGGACCACGGCCCGGCACCGGATGCTCGGTGATGCGGTCCGTCTGTTCGGATGTCATGGATGCCTTTCTCAGTTCGGCTTCTGCCACACCCACTCTCGATGCTCTGCGCGCACAGAACAACGGATAATTCGCCTTGGATTCCCGGAGATACCTGACTAAAGTCAGATATATGACAGTGGACACCTCTGTGATGCGCAAGTTCAACATGAGCTACGTCCGTCGCGTGGGAGCCCTCGAGGACTCCTTCCTCGGCAGCGGACTCCCCTACGGCACCGCCCGCATCCTCTACGAGATCGGTCTCGGCGCGGGCAACGTCCAAGAACTGAGGATCCGCCTCGGCGGCCTCGACTCCGGCTACGTCAGCCGGATGCTCCGGACCCTGGAGACCAAGGGGTACGTCGCGGTGAAGCCCGATCCTGCCGACGGCCGGCGTCGCCTGGTGGAGCTCACCGAGGACGGCGCCAAGCAGTGGGACGACCTCGAGCGCCGGTCGGAGGAGCGCGCGCACTCCCTGCTCGACCCGCTCACGCCGCGGCAGCGCGACCGTCTCAACGAGGCCCTGGCGACCGCCGACCTGCTGGTACGCGCCGCCGCGATCACCATCGAGCAGGTCGACCCGCGCGACCCGATGGCGCAGCAGGCCATGGGTCACTACTTCGCCGAGATCGGCGACCGCTTCGGCTTCACCGTCGGCGACGAGGGCTTCGGCGACGACCCCTCCCTGCGCGCACCCCACGGCGCCTTCTTCGTAGCCGCCAGCGACGGCGCCCCGGTCGCCTCCGGTGCGGTCCGCGAGTTCGAAGGCACCGGCGAGATCAAGCGCATGTGGGTCGATCCTGCCTGGCGCGGCGCGGGTCTCGGCTCGCGCCTGCTGCGCCACCTCGAGGCCGAGGCGCTGCGGCTGGGCCACCGGGTCGTACGCCTCGACACCCGCGACGTACTGAGCGAGGCGATCGGGATGTACGAGCGGGCCGGCTACGAGCGCATCGACCGCTACAACGACAACCCCCACGCCACCCACTTCTTCCGGAAGGTGCTGGGCTGAACGGCTGGATGCTCACCGAGGTAGCTCGGTCAGCAGCGACTGCCCGCGTGGAGTTCCGCGAAGTCGGTGCGCGTTCACCGAGTTACCTCGGTGAACATCCGCCCGCCCCCGCCGCGTAGGTCTCCACGCGGCCCAGCGGTGGCTGGGCGGAAGGGTGGCCGACCGCCGCTGCGCCCACCGCGCAGGCCGTATGCAGCGCCGCATCGTCCGGGGCCCCGGCCAGGATCGCGAGGGTGAGCGCCGCGGCGAAGGCGTCGCCGGCGCCGACGGTGCTGACCACAGTCGCGGGCACGGCCGGCACCCGGACGGTCTCGACACCCTCGACGACCATCGCGGCACCGGCGGCGCCATAGGTCACCGCGACCCGCCGGGCCGCGCGGAGCTCGGGCATCGCGGCGTACTCGGTCTCGTTGACGACGAACAGGTCCACCTGCTCGACGAGGTCCAGCGGGAGGGGCTGTGCCGGGGCCGCGTTGAGCGCGACGAAGCCCGGAGCCTGTGCGGCGACCGCCCGGACGACCTCCAGGGACAGCTCGAGCTGCATCAGCACGGCCTCGTCCGCCCCGACCGAGATCCCGTCGGCGCCGACGGACGCGTTGGCGCCGGCGCACACCACGATCTGGTTCTCCCCCGCGTCATCGACGGCGATCAGGGCCGTGCCTGTCGGCGGATCGACCGTCCGGACGGCCCCCACATCGACGCCGGCGGCCCTGATCGTCTCGACCGCCCAGGCACCGTCGGCATCGGAGCCGACCGCGCCGATCATCCGCACCCGCGCCCCCAGCCGGCTCGCGGCGACGGCCTGGTTGGCACCCTTGCCGCCGACGTCTCGGCGCAGCCGGCCGCCTCCCACGGTCTCCCCGGCGCCGGGCAGCCGCTCGACGAGCGCCGTCAGGTCGACGTTGATGCTCCCGACGACGACCAGGTCCTGGGGCGAGCGCACTGGCATCAGGGACGTACGAGGCCGATGCAGGAGTAGGGCAGCCCGGAGATCCGCTCCATCGGCACCTCGCGCGCCTCGGCGAGCTTCTTGACGTGGCCCAGGTCGGCGTCGTGGGCCGGGTCGAGCAGGATCTTGGCCGGCTCACCGTGCAGCAGCAGCCGGATGGTCTGGTCGACACCGGCCTGGACCAGGCTGACGTCGCCGTCCGCGAACTTCTCCGCGACCTCCTCGACCGCCTCCCAGCCCACCCAGGTAGGCGTGTGGTCGCCGCCGAGGTGGGCACCGAGGTCGAGCATCACCTTCGTCCGCACGATCGGGAAGCGGGCCGCGACGGTGTCGATGAACTTCTTGGACACGTCGGCCGGAGCCAGGTCGGCGTGGAACACCGCACCGTGGAAGTCGTTGGGACCGACCCGGTCATCGTCGATGACGGGACGCGAGACGAGGCCGGAGACGGTCGAGCCGAGGGATGCCGACGGGATGAGGTAGTCCTCGCGGGTGCCGTAGACCGCCACGCTCCGGCCCGGGTCGGCGAGGACCGCGAGCTCCGGGGAGAACGGCGAGGCCAGATGGGCATCGAGCGTCGAGTTGGCCTTCTCGACCGAGGCCGCCAGCTCCCGGGCGATCGCACCCGTGCCGGTCCAGCCGTCCACGAACATCACCCGGGCGGGGTCGTGGTGCGCGGCGAGGTAGGCGAGCGCGGTCTGGTCGATGCCGCGCCCGCGGATCATCGAGATCGCGTAGTGGGGCAGGTCGAGCCCGTGCACACGCTGCGCCCAGCGCCGCATCAGCACCCCGATCGGGATGCCGGCACGCACCAGGGAGACCAGCACTGCGTCCTGTCCGCGCCGGGCCAGCACCTGCTCGGTGACCAGGCCGATGGCGTACGCGACCCGCTGGGCCGATGCGGTCAGGGCCGCGTCGAAGAGCTCCCGGCGTGCCTCCGCCTGCTCCTCGGCGTCTGCCTCGGCCGCGTCCGCGGACAGGTCCTTGAGCAGCCAGGCGACGTCGTCGCGGTCGTAGGAGCCGAAGGCCGGCCCATGGAGCGGGGCAGGCAGCTGCCGGGCCGGCTGGTCGTGGCGCGGCTCCGGGGCGTACGCCGGGATGGTCACGACCACGACCCTCGGCGCGAGCCGGGCGAGCTGGTCGACCAGGCCGCCCTCCTCGTGCAGCGCGGGGGTGTCGGCCGGCTCGTCGACCACCAGCACGATCGTCTCGAAGGCACCCTCGTGCAGGTTGTAGGCGAAGCGCGGCCCGTCGCCGTCGGCCGGGTCGTCGTGGGACGGGAAGGTGATCGCGGTGCGGATCGCGTAGCCCGGGTCGTCGACGTCGAGCACCGGCGAGCGGGTGGTCGTCGAGTAGGTGATCTCGTGGCGGCGGCCCTCGGCCGCGCGGCGGTCCGCCAGCGCGGAGGCGATCCGCAGCGGTGCGTACATCAGCTCCTCGGTGCCGAGGACGTGCACCGGGCCGTCGGGGATGCGGCCGGCGACGGCGGCGGCGGTCACCGTGACGGCCGACTCGTAGGAGCCGGAGGCGCTGGTCGTGAAGCCGTGGCGGCCGCCCTCCGGGACGGCGCGTGGCCAGGTCGCGACGACCTGGACGACCTCGCCGCGCGGACGCCGGCTCGTCTCGACGCCGGCCAGCTGACGGAGGTTCTCGACGGTGTCGATGAGCCGGTTGCCGTTGTCGGCGAGGTCCTCGGGCAGCTCGATCTCGCCGCTCGCGAGGGAGACCACGTGCAAGGTCGCGCGCAGCCGCTTGATCGAGCGCTCCATCCGGCCGCGATCGTCCTCCGAGCGCAGATCGACGAGCGCGGCCACGACGTAGTGCTTGTGCGGGAACTTCTTGTGAAGCGCCCGGATGGTGTTGACGACGGTCTTGCCGGTGATGACCTCGTCGTCGACCAGCACCAGGGTGTCGCCGCGGGCGAGGAAGGCGGGGTCGGCGGGGAGCAGCCGGTGGGCGGTCGCGTGCGAGTGCTCCTCGTAGAAGTCGGCGACGGACTCGATGCCGTCGACGACGCGGCGGGTGGAGTGCAGGTAGGGCGCCCCGAGGGCGTCGGCGACGAGATGGCCGAGCGCGGTCGCGGTCTCGGCGTAGCCGAGGACCACCGCGTCACCGGTGGCCACGGCACGCGCCTTGGCCCCCAGACGCAGCCCGGCATCGGTCACCAGACGCGGGTCGGTCGGAATGTGCTTGCCGAGGACGGAGGAGACGAGGAGCTGCGCCCGGCGGGGGTTGCGTCGCACCGCCAGACCGACCAGATCGGTGAGCATCATCCCGCTCGGCGCTTCGGTCGTCCGCAGTCGCACGCCCAGACGCTCGGCCACCCAGGTGCCCGACCAGCCGCT
This sequence comes from Nocardioides sp. NPDC059952, assembly GCF_042730435.1. Taxonomy (NCBI): domain Bacteria; kingdom Bacillati; phylum Actinomycetota; class Actinomycetes; order Propionibacteriales; family Nocardioidaceae; genus Nocardioides; species Nocardioides sp. NPDC059952. Next base: position 58,647 of record NZ_JBHWLY010000016.1, read on the forward strand.
CGCTTCGTCTCTCACAGGTGACATTCTCCCCCAATGCTCCTCTTCTGACTCAACCGCACCTGGGGCCCCATGTCCACTGCGGAGGCCCGTCGCGGCGGGCCTGACGTCCAGAATGAGAACACGTTCTTGCCGGACGTGACATGGAGCACTAGGTTCCGCACATGTCACGTCGCTCGGGAAGCTTCGCCATCGTTGCCGCCGCGGTGGCTGTGCTCGCGTTCGGGACCTCGCTGCTGAGCCCGGTCGGGCCGGCCGGCGCAGACCCGGCGGAGGCTGATCCAACGAAGGAGACGCCACGCCTGTCCCGCGAGGGACGCTGGCTGGTCGACCAGCACGGCCGGATCGTGCTGGTGCACGGGCAGAACCTGGTCTGGAAGCACGCCCCGTACGTCCCGTCCGACTCCGCCAGCGGATTCACCGCCGAGGATGCCGAGTGGCTGGCCGAGTACGGGTTCAACGGCGCCCGGATCGGCACGCTGTGGGCCGGGGTCACCCCGGACGCCCCCGGAGAGGTCGACGAGGACTACCTCGACGACTGGCAGCGGGTCATCGACCTGCTCGCGGACAAGGGCATCTGGATGCAGTTCGACTTCCACCAGGACATGTGGCACGAGACCTACGGCGGCGAGGGCGTGCCCAACTGGGCGGCCAAGCGGCCGGCGCCCTACAACCTGCACCCGCCGATCAAGCTGTCCTTCCCGGCGACGTACATCACCCCCGAGCTGGCCACCGTCTACGACAACTTCTGGGCCAACAAGTCCGGGGTCCAGGACGGTTGGGCCGCCGCCTGGGGCGCCGTCGCGCAACGTTGGGCCGACCAGCCCTACTCGATGGGATACGACCTCATCAACGAGCCGTGGGCCGGCAAGGAGTGGCTCTCCTGCCCGATCACCGGGTGCGCGAGCTCGTACGCGAACGAGTTCCAGCCGGCGTACGAGAAGGCGACCGCCGAGATCCGGAGGTCCGACCCGGAGGGCATCGTCTGGTACGAGGCGCAGCTGCTCGCCAGTCAGGTGCCCAACTCGAGCTTCGGTCCGGCCAACGACGATCAGGTCGGCTTCTCCTGGCACAGCTACTGCCCCCTCGGCTTCCTCGACTCCCAGGGGATCCCGCTCGGCGTGGACGGCTGCAAGAGCTATGACGATGATCACCACGAGGCAGCGCTCGAGCAGGCCAGGACGATGGGCGCGACCAACCTGATGTCGGAGTTCGGCGCCACCGACAACACCGAGCTGCTGGCCATCGACACCGCCTCCGCTGACGACCATTTCGCCTCCTGGATGCACTGGGCCTACAAGCACTGGGACGACCCGACCACCGCCGACGGCCGACAGGGAATGTTCGAGGACGACGGCGACCTGTCCACGGTCAAGGAGGAGAAGCTGCGTACGCTCGTGCGGACCTATCCGCAGGCGACTTCCGGCACCCCCGTGGACCTCTCCTTCGACCCGGAGACCGGCGCGTTCAGCTACACCTACGAGCCGTCCCCGGGGATCGAGGAGCCGACCGAGATCTTCGTCAGCCCGCTCCACTATCCCGACGGTCCGGACATCGCCGTCGAGGGCGGCCGGGTCGTCGGCGAGGCCGAGCACAACCGGATCCTGGTCAAGGCGAGTGGAACGGGACCGGTGACGGTCACGATTGACTAAGGTGGCTGTGCCCGCTCGTCGGTCCAGCCATCGGAGGATCACTTGTCCGTCTCGCTCGCCAAGGGACAGTCGGTCTCGCTCACCACAGGTGACGGCAGCAGCATGACGCACGTTCGGATCGCGCTCGGTTGGGACGCGGTCAGAAAGGGCCTCTTCGGCGGGTTCCGCGGGGCCGACGTCGACATGGACGCCTCCGCGATCCTCTACGACACGGCCGGCGCCCACGTCGACCAGGCCTGGTTCCGGCAGCTGAAGTCGACGGGCGGCGCCGTCGTCCACACCGGCGACAACCGCACCGGCGCGGGTGAGGGCGACGACGAGTCGATCATCCTCCACCTCGACCGGGTGCCTCCCGAGGTCGCCCAGATCGTGTTCACGATCAACTCGTTCACCGGGCAGAGCTTCGCCCAGATCCAGAACGCGTTCTGCCGTCTCGTCGACGAGAACACCCACACCGAGATCGCCCGCTTCGACCTGAGCCAGACCGGGCCGCACACCGCGGAGATCATGGCGAAGGTCAGCCGCCACGACGGTGGCTGGGCGATGACCGCGCTCGGCGAGATCGGCAACGGGCGTACGTTCCAGGACCTGCTGCCCTCGATCGCCCCGACGCTCTGACCACTGAGATCGCGGTCAGCCGAGTGAGCCGACTCCCACGACGGCGAGGCCGGCGCCGAGGACGGTGACGCCGAGCGCGGCCAGGATCGGGGTGACCTTCGCCGCGACCTGGAGGTACGTCTTCGACTCGGCGACCCGGACGACGAGGTTGTTGCCCGCCAGGGCCAGCAGGCCGACGCCGAACAGGATCGTCGCCATGCCCAGGCCGAAGGTGATCACCAGCAGCAGCGCGAACGCCGAGCGGCCGGCGAACAGGCCGGTCACCAGGACCAGGAAGGCGCCGGGGGACGGGGTCAGGCCGCCGGAGATGCCGAGCAGGACGATCCCAGGGCGGCGTACGCCTGCCTGACCGTGCTCGCCCGAGTGGCCGTGCGAGTGGCCGTGGGAGTGACCATGTCCGGTCTCGGAGCGAGCAGCGCGCCAGTGCCGGCGCAGCAGCCAGAGCCCGGTGCCGACGACCAGCACTCCGGCGACGATCTGCAGCCCGGCGGTGAGGTTCTCCAGGCGGACGAGATCCGAGAGCGAGAAGAACGCCCACGCCACCGCGATGACCAGCACCGAGAACGTGTGCATCACCGCCACTGAGCCGCCGAGCCAGGCTGCGTCCCGCACCCGACCCTCGGCACCGATCAGGTACGCCGCCGCCAGGGTCTTGCCGTGTCCCGGCGCGATCGCGTGCGCGGCGCCCGCGGCGAAGGCGAGCACGAAGGCGGCCGCGGCGATGCCGGGCTGCTCCAGATAGCCCTGCACCCGCTCGACCAGCGCCGCCGCACCGAACCAGTCGCCCAGAAAGAAGCCCAGAAAGAAGTCGTCCATGTCAGGCGCAAACGATGGCACAGAGTTTCATCGCCGGATACGGCTGAGGCAATCGTTTACCCACCGGACAGACGGGCGTCGACAGCGCCGCTCGGCCACGTTCACCCGATCTCAGGATGCTCATCGACTGGCCGGGCACGGGTGCTCCGGCTGTTCGGCACCTCGGGCGATGCCGCACCCCCACTCGGCAATAGCAGCATGCCCCAGGAAACAAGGAGCATCGTGTTCGCAGCACCGAACGCCAGTCTCGCCAGAATCGGACGGACGCGGCTGATCGCCGCGGTCGCCGGTCTGGCTCTCGCCGGAGGGGTCGTCGCGGCCCTGCCCGGCGACACCATCACCTCGGCCAGCGCGGCGACCTACACCGCCGTCGGTGCACCGGTCACCGGCGCTCCGCGAGCCGCACTCGCGACCGTGGACGCCCCGGCACCCGACGTACTCGACATCGACTTCGCGGGCGGCGCCCCACATGAGCGCACCCAGTCGCTCGAGCCGCGCACCTGGGGTGCGCCGACGTACGGCACCGACGACACCCTCGCCGAGGCGCCGACCGGCATCATGACCGTCGACGGCACCGATGACGCGGTCTCCGTCGAGCACGACCCGTGGGCCGACCTGCAGCAGGGCTTCACCATCGAGTGCGTGTTCCGGGTCGAGAGCACGCTGCCCACCACCAACGAGAAGGACCTCTGCTCCAACAAGGAGGCGGGCGGCTACTCGGTCTACGTGACCGGGTCCAACCTGGGCACGATGGCCCACATCGGCGGCGGCTACAAGACGGTGCTGACCCCCATCACGGCCAACCGCTGGTATCACGTGCTTTCGGTGTGGGATGGCCAGACGCTGAGCCTCTACGTCAACGGCACCAAGGCCGGGTCGACCGCCGCCACCGGCGCGCTGCAGGCCCCGGCCTCGACCTCGCGCCGCTTCGTGGTCGGTGCCGACTCGGCTCCCACCGGGATCGGTCAGCCGGCTCCGCCGGCCTCGTTCGCCGGTGCCTCCCTCTTCGCCCGCGCGGTGACCGATGCCGAGGCGGCGGCGCTGGCCGGCTCCTACGACACCGCTCCCCCGGTGCCGGCCGCGGACGTGCTCGACGTCGACTTCGACGACGGCACCCCGGCCGACGACACCGGCCGCGCCGTGACCACGGTCGGTGAGCCGGTGATCTCCGACGACACCGCGCTGGACGCCAAGGTCGCCTCCTTCGACGGCGCAAACGACGCGTACGCCTACGCGATGGGCTCCGCCGCCTGGGACCAGATCGACGAGCAGGTCTCCATCGAGTGCACCTTCAAGGACAACGGCACCTTCCCCAACGGGACCGAGCACTCGATCTGTTCGGAGAAGGAGGGCGGCGGCTACTCGATCGTCGTCTACAGCGGCAAGCTGACCTTCGCGGTCCACGCCGGCGGCGCCTACCGCAACGCCCAGGTCGAGATCGAGACCGGCCGCTGGTACCACGCCGTCGGCACCTGGGACGGCGCGACCGCCCGGCTCTACGTCGACGGCGCCCTTGCCGCCTCGATCGCCGCACCCGCCCCGCTGACCCGTCCCGGCGGCAGCGCCCTCAACTCGTTCTACGTCGGTGCCGACTCGGTCAACCAGTTCTGGTCGCCGGTCACCGTACGCAACGCGCGGATCTTCACCGAGGTGCTCACCGCCGACCAGGCCGAAGCCCTCAACGTGGCCGCGCTCGGTGACGTACGCGACGCGGGGGTGGTCGTCAACGGCACCACCCCCGCGGCCGGTGCGCACCTCACCACGCCGACCGAGTTCGCCGTCGACATCACCAACCAGGGCAACGCCTCCGGCTGGACCTACACGCTCGACGGCGACCCGATCCGGCCCGGCCAGGAGATCGGCGCCGGACTGGCCCGCGGTGAGCACACCATCGAGATCGCCGCGAAGGACGTCTTCGGACGGCCGGTCGCGCACACCTCGACGTTCACCTCCGACGCCATCCCGACCGGCGGCGGCACCGACACCGGCCAGGGCAAGGGGAAGGTGACGCTCTCCGCGATCGCCAACAGCCCCGACGGCTCGGACGTGACCACCACCTTCAAGGCAGCGTCCGCCGCGGTCGCCGACGGCGGCTTCCAGGGGGTCGTGCCGGTGCTCCCGAGCGCGCTCGAGTTCGACTACTCCTCCCCCGAGACGATCGAGGGGCGCCAGCTGCCCGACGGGAAGACCACCGAGAGCGCCTCGAGCAAGCTGATCCCGTTCCAGCGCTACGACGTCTCCGTCCCGGCCTCCGACTCGCGTCGCCACGTGGTCTGGACCGGCACCGCCGACCCGGCCCGCTCGGTCTCGCTGCGGGTGTGGAACACCGCTGAGAGCCGCTGGGACGAGCTCGCCTCCGCCCGCGGGATCGCCGACGGCGACACCACCTTGCAGGGTCGGGCGCTGGCGGCACATGTCGACGACGGCGTCGTGCACGTCCTGGTGACCGGAATCGACCCGTTCGCCGACGACCTCTCGCCGCGCGACGAGTCGGCCACCGACGACAAGGACCACTTCGAGAACCCCGAGGACTACGACTTCTCCTTCGCCCACTTCACCGACACCCAGTACATCGCCGAGGGCGCTGCCGGCGGGACGTACGAGAACTTCAACGGGATCGAGGAGCCCTCCGACGTGCAGCTGGTCGAGGAGCAGGCGGTCTGGCAGCGCGCCTACCGCGCCGAGACCGAGTGGATCCGCGACAACGCCGACCAGCGCAAGATCGCGTTCACCTCGCACACCGGTGACGTGACCGAGAACGACACCAAGGACCCGCTGGCCACCGGCGCCGACGGCAAGCTCCTCTACCCGGGGCTCGACGAGCAGGTCACCCGTGAGTTCGAGTTCACCTCGGACGCGCAGGCGACCCTCGACGAGGCCGGTGTCGTCAACCAGGTCGTCGCGGGCAACCACGACAACCAGGGCGGCAACGAGACCGGGGCGCAGTCGCGGTTCAGCCGCTACTTCAGCCCGTCGCGCTACTACGAGGCCGCGCAGGCGTGGCCCGAGGGCGCCTCCTACCACGCCTGGGACGAGGAGACCGACGGCTCCGGCAACGTCACCGAGCCTGGCACCGACAACCAGAACAACTACGTGCTCTTCTCCGCCGGCGGGCTCGACTTCGTCGCGGTCGGCCTCTCCTACGGCGTCACCGCGGACGAGGCGGCCTGGGCGAGCGAGATCTTCGCGCGCTTCCCTGACCGCAACGGCATCCTGAGCACCCACGCCTACCTGGCGCCCTCGACTGCACCCGACGGGCGTGGTGCCGGCTTCTCCACCGACGGGTCCCGGCTCTTCGACCAGGTCGTGGAGGCCAACCCCAACGTGTTCCTGGTCCTCGCCGGCCACGAGCACGGGGTCGGCACGAACCTCAAGCGCGGCATCGGTGCCACGGTCTCGCACAACGTCGTGGAGCTGCTGGCCGACTACCAGTTCTACAAGGTGACCGCCGGGGAGCTCTTCCCCGACTCCGTCGACGCCTCCGGCAACATCGATCTCAACGGCGACGGGACGGTGGACCACAAGTCGACCGACCTGCTCCAGTTCGGCGCCTCCTACCTCCGCCTGCTGCAGTTCGACACCGAGCGCGCGGAGATGTCGGTCGACACCTACTCCCCGCACCTGGACGACTTCGGGGCGACGGAGTACGACGACCGGCACCGCTACAACGGCGCCGAGGACAACCTGACGTTGCCTGTGGACCTCTCCACCAGGCGTACGTCCTTCACGACCGATGCGCTGACGGTGGTCACCCCGACCGACACCGTGATCGGCACCGACACGGCGCGTTCGGGCTGGCCGGCGACGGTGGAGTGGGCCGGGCTGACCGAGGGCGAGGTGTACGCCTGGACCTCGACCTCACGCACCGGCGAGGCCGGTGACATCCAGACGCTCGGCTCGATCGACCAGTTCGGCGGCGTCTTCCTGGCCACCGCGGCCGGCACCGACGCGACACCGCCGGTGCTGAAGGTCCCGGCCTCGACGACGATCGAGGCGGGCGCGGAGTTCGACCCGCTGGACGGGGTCAGCGCGACCGACAACACCGACGGCGACCTGACCGGCAGCATCCAGGTCTCCGGCAGCGTCGATGTGAACACGCCGGGCGCCTACCCGCTGACCTACACGGTCACCGACTCCAACGGCAACCAGGCCGTCGCCTCGCGCGCGGTCGTCGTCGACGAGGTCGACGTCCCCGAGCTGACCCCGGTCGAGCTCACCGCGAAGGACGTCACGGTCCGCTTCGGACGGGACCTGACGCTGCGTACGTCGCTCACGCCGCGCAGCGCCACCGGCACGGTGCAGTTCCTCATCGGTGAGGACGTCTTGTGCGAGGCGCGCGTCCGACGCGGGGTCGCCGAGTGCGAGGTCGATGTGCTGCCGCCGCCGGGCCGTCACCAGGTGCAGGTCCTCTACCCGGGTGACGACACGCATGCACCCGCCACGACGAACCTCACGCTGACGGTCAGGCAGCGTTAGTGCGTCCCTCTCCTCGGGCTCTCGCGGTGGTCGCCAGCTTCGTGCTGGCGGCCACCGCGGGCGTACCCGCCTACGCTCATCCGTTCGGACCGCCCCAGACCGCGACGATCTCCGGTGACGCCCGTACGCCGCAGGTCACCTGGCACTTCGGGGCCACCGACGACATCGCCTACCTCGCCGTCCACGTCGGCGCGCTTGAGCAGGACCGGATGACCCTCGACGGTGCCGTGTTCTACGAGTCCGGCGACGAGGCGGCGCTGGCGACGTCGGAGGCCTACGCCGACTACGTGCTCGACCACATCCGGCTCGAGGGCTGCGACGGGTCGGTCGAGGCCGGCCAGGACCTGATCGGCGACGGGACCACGGTCATCTTCGACTGCCCGTCACCGGCCTCGGCGACGAAGATCGAGATCGACATGATGACCGACCTGCATCCGGCGTACCAGACCCTCGCCTCAGGGCCGAACGGCCAGAAGGCGGCGTACGCAGGGACCACCCGGTCGCACACCTGGTCGCTCGGCGAGGCCCGTGCCTCGGCGACCGGGCTCAGCGCACTCCTCCAGATCGGCGGCACCCTCGGCACGATCGTGCTGGTCGGTGCCGGCGGGTGGTGGTTCGTGCAGCGTCGCCGGCGGGCGGAAGCTAGCGCTTCAGCTTCTTGATCTCGTCCTTGGCGGCCTGCTGGGCGATCGCCTCGGCCTGGGCCTCCTCGCCGAAGACGCCCTCGACCTTGGCCTTCTCGACCTTCTTGAACTGACGCAGCATGCTCCAGGCGATCACCGCGACGGCGACGCAGAGCGCGATGAAGATGCCGAAGGCGGTCCAGCCCGCGACCACGTCCTCGTCCTGCGGCGGGGTGGGCTCAGGAGCGGGCTGGGAGGTGTGCAGAGTCTGCGTCGTCATCGGGAGGCCGGACATGCCGACATTGTCTCACCTGTGCCTGAGAGACCCTCAGGCGGTGACGACCTTGCCGAAGCTGATCTCGCGACCGACAGCGGCCTTGCCCTCGTCGTCGGCGGTGGAGACGTCGAGACCGGCGAACAGATCGGTCTCCTCGCGCCTCTCCGCCTCCGGCACCGGCACGTAGGAGGTCGCCAGCTCGTAGTCCTCGGTCGGCCAGGCCTCCTTCTCGATCTCCCGGGGCACCGCGAACCAGGGGCCGTCAGGGTCGATCTGGGTGGCGTGCGCGAGCAGGGCCTGGTCACGCACACCGAAGAACTCGGCGCACTCGACCTTCGTGGTGACCCGCTCGTCCCAGCCCGGATCCGGCTTCCAGGTCTCGAGGCGCTCCTCGTAGGGCGAAGCGAGGCCGTGGCTCTTGATCGCCTCGTGAAGCGCGATCATCCGGGGGTAGTTGAAGGTGTGGCTGTAGTAGAGCTTCAGCGGCTGCCACGGCTCACCCGCGTCCGGGAACAGGTCAGGGTCGCCCGCCGCCCGGAACGCCTCCACCGAGACCCGGTGGCACATGATGTGGTCCGGGTGCGGATAGCCCCCGTTCTCGTCGTACGTCGTGACCACATGCGGCCGGAAGGAGCGAATGATCTCGACGAGCCGGCGCGTGCTCACCTCGAGCGGCGTCCGGCCGAAGGAGCCCTCGGGGAGCAGCGACCAGTCCTTGGCCGCCATGTCCTTGACCTGCATGAACTCCTCGACCCAGCCGGAGTCGACGAAGCCGAGCCAGTCCTGCTTGATGCCGAGGATGTCGCGGGCGCGATGCATCTCCTCGCGGCGGATCTCGTGGATGTTCTCCAGGATCCCCGGGCGCTCCATCTTCGGGTTGAGGATGTCGCCCCGCTCGCCGCCCGTACACGTCGCGACATGGACGTCGACCCCTTCGGCGACGTACTTCGCGGTGATCCCCGCGCCCTTGCTCGACTCGTCGTCGGGGTGCGCGTGCACGTGCATCAGGCGGAACGCCTGCTGGAGCTGCTCTGGCATGAGTTCAATCCTAACCACGCTCCGTCTCACGGTTCGGTTACCCGCTCCCAGTCCGCGGACAACTTTGGTGGTAAGCGTCCGGGGACGGATGTGCGGTCTCCTTCGGCGGGATGGGACCATGTTCGGGTGAGCACGCCGTCAGCCGAAGATTCCCGCATCGCGACCCGCTACGGCCGCGGCCCGCGCCGTCGGCCGGGCGTACTCATGATCGGTCTGATCCTCGCCCTGGTGGCGATCGTCGGCTGGTTCGGCTGGGCTCTCTGGCTGGCCCTGCACCCCGAGGTCTCCTCCGGGCTGGAGACGTGGGAGGCCGTCAGCGAGAACGAGGTCGAGGTGACCTTCGTCGTACGCCTCCACGACAAGGACGCCAAGCCGGTGTGCACCGTCGAGGCCGAGGACGACAAGGAGGAGAAGGTCGGCCACCTCGAGTTCACCGCCACCGAGGGGCGCCAGACGATCACCATCCCGACCGAGCGCCGTGCGCTGCGGGTCGAGTGGGGTGACTGCACGGTCGAGTGACCGCGCAGCGCACCCGCACGCGGATCAGGCGGTGAAGACCTCGGTCTTCAGGATCTCGACCTTGAGCGGCCCGCGAGGACCCTCGTAGGTCACGGTGTCACCGGCGCTGGCACCGATGAGGGCAGCACCGATGGGCGAGGCGGCCGAGGAGATCTCGACGCCGCCCGCGTAGTCCTTCATCTCGATCGACGCGATCAGGCGGGTCTCGGCCTCGTCGTCGTCATCGCCCTCGAACTTGAACGTGACCAGCTTGCCGACCGAGACGACACCGTCGTCCTCGGGGACCGTCGTGTCAGCCTTGCGCAGCAGCGCCTCGAGCTGCTGGATCTGACCCTCGAGCTTGCCCTGCTCCTCGCGGGCGGCGTGGTAGCCGCCGTTCTCCTTGAGGTCACCTTCGTCGCGGGCGGAGCTGATCTCGGCAAGGATCTCCTGGCGTCGGGGGCCCTTCAGGTATTCCAACTCCGCGGTCAGCTTCTCGAACGCGCCCTTGCTCAGCCAGATCGTGGCAGCGGTGGTCTCGGTCGACTGCGTCATGGGTTGCTCCTGATGGGTAGTGAATATAAATAAGGGGCGCCGGTCATCTCGATCACCGGCGCCTTGTCTCCCTCACGCTGGGCATACTTCACCCAGGCGGTTGTCCTGCGGGAGATCGTCAGAACTTTCAGTTTAACAAGGCAACCACACCTCGGGACAGTTCGCGACCGAAACGTTGCGCAATCTGACCTCGAGACCGTTCGACGGAACGTCAGTGCGTGGCCTCAGTGCGTGGTCGCTGGATATCCCTTGCTGCGCAGCTGTTCGAGCACTCGCTGCGCGTGGGTCTGACCCCGGGTCTCCAGCTGGAGCTGAACGCCGACCTCGGCGAGCCGTAGGCCGGGGTTGGTGCGCGAGTGCACGACCTCCATGACGTTGGCCCCGGTGTCGCCGATCACCGACAGCAAGGTCGCCAGCGCACCGGGCTGGTCGGGGATCGTCACCGCGACCGGCAGGTAGCGCCCGGCGAGCGTCATGCCGTGCTGGATCACCTTGCCGAGCAGGAGCGGGTCGATGTTGCCGCCGGAGAGCACGACCACGACGGGGCCCTCGAAGGCGTCGGGAGCGTCCATCAGGGCGGCCACGCCGACCGCACCGGCGGGCTCGACGACCAGCTTCGCCCGCTCGGCGAGCGCGAGCAGCGCACTCGAGATCGCCTCCTCCGAGACCGTACGGATCTCGTCGACGTAGGTCTGGATCATCGGGAAGTTGGTCTCCCCCGGCAGGCCGACGGCGATGCCGTCGGCCATCGTCGGCATCTTGTCGAGCCGGATCGGACGGCCCTCGCGCAGCGAGACCGGGTAGGCGGCGGCCGTCGCCGCCTGCACGCCGATCACCTTCACGTCGGGGTGCTTCGCCTTGATCGCGAGCGCCGCGCCGGCGAGCAGGCCACCACCGCCGAGCGGGATGACGACCGTCTTCACCTCCGGCGCCTGCTCGAGGATCTCGAGCCCGATCGTGCCCTGGCCCGCGACGACGTCGGGGTGGTCGAAGGGGTGGATCATCACGGCACCGGTGCGCTCGGCGAAGGCCATCGCGGCCTCGAGGCACTGGTCGACGTACTGCCCCTCGAAGATCACCTCCGCGCCGTAGGCGCGGGTGGCCTTCTCCTTCGGGATCGGCGCGCCCTCGGGCATGAACACGGTCGACGGGATGCCGAGGGTGGTCGCGGCCAGCGCGACCCCCTGGGCGTGGTTGCCGGCGCTGGCGGCGACCACCCCGTGCTTGCGCTCTTCCTCGGAGAGCCTGGCGATGCGTACGAACGCTCCGCGAGCCTTGAAGGAGCCCGTCCGCTGCAGGTTCTCGCACTTGAGGATGACCGTGTCGCCGATCATGTCGGTGAGCCAGCGCGCTCCCTGGACAGGCGTCTCGGTGATGTGGTCGCGCAGCAGCTCGCGGGCCTCGAGGATGTCGTCGTACGTCGGCTGACCATGCATCTCAGGCACTACCTGCTCCGGGGCTCGGCGGGGGTGGGGAGGTCGGGCCGTTGGCCGGCGCCAGGGGTGGGGGCGACGTCGGCGCCTGGGCCTGCGCCGGGGCGGTGGCGGTCAGATGGTTGGCCACCGCGTTGAGGGCGGCCACCAGCGGCACGGCCACGAGCGCACCGGCCACGCCACCGAGCACGATGCCGGTCGCGACCGCGAGGATGACGCCGAGCGGGTGGACTCGGACCCAGCGGCCGAGCAGGAACGGCTGCAGGCCGTGGGCCTCGAGCTGCTGGACCAGGATCACGCCGCCGAGCATCAGCAGCGCCGTCACCGGGCCCTGGGAGACGAGCGCGACCAGAACGGCGACCGCGCCGGCGACGGTGGCACCGATCAGGGGCACGAACGAGCTCAGGAAGACGAGCACGCCGATCGCCACCACGAACGGGACCTGCAGGGCCGCGGCGATGATCATGATGCCGACCGCGTCGACCGCGGCCACGATGACCGTCGCCCGGGTGAACTGGGTCAGCGAGACCCAGGCGACCCGGCCCGAGCTGTCCATCCGGCTGCGCGCGGCCCGCGGCGCGAGCCGGACCAGCCAGCCCCAGATCCGCTCGCCCTCGGCGCAGAAGAAGTAGGTGGAGAAGAGCACGATGAACAGGCCGGCGAAGACGTCGAGGGCGACCCCACCGACCTCGCTGACCCGGGAGAACGGGTTGGAGGCGTACGCCGCCGCCCACTCCTCCAGGGTGGTCTGCACCGTGTTGAGCCAGGTGTCGATCTGGGTCTCGCTCGCGTTGAACGGGCCGTTGATCAGCCAGTCGCGGATCTCGTCGAGCGCCTTGACGGTCTGTCCGGCCAGGTCGTTGAAGCCGTTGGCGACCTGCGTGCCGGCGAAGCTCAGCATGGCGATGACCGCCACGAGCACGCCGAGCACCACGAAGAGCGCCGAGATGCTCCGTCTGAGGCCGATCCTGGCCAGACCGTTGACGATCGGGGAGACGAGCGCGGCGATCAGCAGCGCGATGACCACCGGGACCACGACGATGCTCAGGTGGCCCAGAGCGCGGACGATGAGGTAGCCGGCGGCGACGATCACCAGGAACCGCCAGGCCCACTGCGCGGAGAGCTCGACGCCGTAGGGGACGTCCGTGCGGCTGACCGCCTTCGGCACCGTCACCGGCTCCGGCGCGGCCAGCTGCTCCTGGCGCTCCTCGCGCAGGCGCTCGAACTGGTTGACGAGGCGCAGCGCGAAGCTCTCCGCCGACTCGCGCGCCTCCGCGGCAGCCTCCTTGGCCACCTCGGCCGACTCTCGAGCGTCGGCCTCCTCCTGGGCATGGCGCTGTGCCTCACGCGCCTCGCGATTGCGTCTGAACGCGCCCGTCACCCGTTCGAAGCCATCCTTCGCGGTCGACTTCTCGCCATCGGGAACATCCCCCTGATCCGTCACCTGACAGAGGCTACCGGGAGGGTGTCAGGTGATTCGCAAGGTGCCGTGCAGTCGCGGGGTGCGACCGCGCGAGCATGCCCACCGCGGCCAGCACGTAGTCGCTGTCGACCGCGCGCAGCGGCTCCTCCGGGAGCTGCCATCCACCGCGGGCCGACCAGCGCATCACCCGCTTCTCGATGCCCGGGCGACCGTGCCTGAGTACGCCGCCGGAGCCGATCACCACGCCGACCCGGCGCAGGTCGGTGCCGGTGCGCTCGATGACCTTGCCGCTCGGGGACAGGACGACCCGCGAGCGCCCCGCGTGCCGCTGCAGGGCCGTGGAGATCGCGATCCTCGCCAGGAGCTCGTCGATGTCCCTGTCCTGCTCGGTGCGCGGCAGCCAGCCGGGGTGGTTGCGCCGATGCTCGACCTCGCCGGAGAGATCCGACTCGGCGAGGCTCGGATCTGAGTGGTCGGCCGCGGCGAGCGTCGTGGTCGCCGACCAGCGCATGCCCAGGTCGCCCTCGACGGTCCTGGTCACCGGGGTGACGGCGACGACCTCCTCGCGGACGTGCTCGGCCTCGGGGTCGGGGCGGACCACGCTGTGCACGTCGGTGGTGGCGCCGCCGACGTCGACGACGACCACGTCCTCGCCGAGCACCTCGGCCAGCGTCTCGACGCCCTGGAGCACGACGTCGGGGGTCGCCCCCTGGACGATCCGGCGGAAGTCGGACCGGCTGCTCAGGTTCTTGCCGCCGATCACGTGCTCGAGGAACATCTCCCGGACCGCCGCGCGGGCGCTCTCGGGCGCCAGCACCCCGATCTTGGGAACGACGTTGCCGCAGGTCACATGAGGAACGTCGGCCAAGATCGCGTCGATCTCGTCGTTCGCGTCGCGGTTGCCCGCGACGACCACCGGCCCACGCCAGCCGGCCGCTGCCAGCGCCCGCGCGGCGCCGACGATCGCGTCCCGGTTGCCCCCGTCGGTGCCGCCGGTCAGCAGCACCAGGTCGGGGGTTGTGAAGCTGAGCGTGGCCCCCAGGTCACTCTGGGCTTCACAGCTCGCGGTCGCGACCACGGCGACGACCTTGCCGCCGCTGGACAGCGCGACTCGACGTCCCGCCTCGGCCGTCACCAGCTCCTCGTTGCCGACCACGGCGATCCGGAGACCTCCGCCGGCCGAGGAGCAGGCGAGCACCTCGGCGTCGGCTGCCCGGGAGTCCTGCTCGGTGAGAGCGGCCAGACAGGCGTCGTAGGCCTCCATCACCTCGTGCAGCGAGGTCGGCGCGCTCACGGTGCCGAGGATCTCGCCGGAGACGAGGTCGACGTGGAGCGCCTTGGTCCAGGTGGAGCCGAAGTCGACGCAGACGGCGGTCCGGGGCGCGTCAGCTCTGGTCAAGGGCCTGCTCGAGGTCCGCGACCAGGTCCTCGGCGTACTCGATCCCGACGGAGAGCCGGACCAGGTCGGCCGGCACCTCGAGGTCGGTGCCCGCGACCGACGCGTGCGTCATCCGCCCCGGGTGCTCGATCAGGCTCTCGACACCGCCGAGCGACTCGCCCAGCGTGAAGATCTTGGTGCGCTCGCACACCGCGAGCGCAGCGGCCTCGCCGCCGGTGACGCGGAAGGAGATCATGCCGCCGAACCGCTTCATCTGCTTCTGGGCGGTCGTGTGGCCGGGGTGCGTCTCCAGGCCCGGGTAGATGACCTCACCGACCTTCGGGTGCGAGGTGAGGAAGTCGGCGACGCGCTCGGCGTTGTCGCAGTGGCGGTCCATGCGTACGGCCAGGGTCTTGAGGCCACGCAGCGTCAGCCAGGCGCCGAACGGGTCGGCGATCGCGCCGGCGGCGTTCTGGAGGTAGCCGATCTTCTCGGCGAGCCCGTGGTCACGGACGATCACGGCCCCGCCGACGACGTCGGAGTGGCCCCCGACGTACTTCGTCGTGGAGTGCACGACGACGTCGGCGCCGAGGGTGAGCGGCTGCTGCAGGTAGGGGCTGGCGAAGGTGTTGTCGACGACCAGCCGCGCGCCGGCCTCGTGGGCGACCGTGGCCAGAGCAGAGATGTCGGCGATGTTGAGCAGCGGGTTGGTCGGCGTCTCGACCCAGACGACCTTGGTCTTGCCCGGCTGGATCGCGGCCGCGACCGCGTCGACGTCGGCGACCTGGGCCGGGGTGTGCTCGATCCCCCACTGGCTCTCGACCTTGTCGATCAGCCGGTGGGTGCCGCCGTAGGCGTCGTCGGGGATGACCATGTGGTCACCGGGCCGCATCAGGCTGCGGATCAGGGTGTCCTCGGCGGCCAGACCGGAGGCGAAGGCGAACCCCTTCTCCCCGTCCTCGACCGCCGCCAGCGCACCCTCGAGCGCGGTGCGGGTCGGGTTGGCGGAGCGGCTGTACTCATAGCCGTTGCGCAGGCCGCCGACGCCGTCCTGCTTGTAGGTCGTGGTGGCGTAGATCGGCGGGATCACCGCACCCGTCGTCGGGTCGGGCTCGTAGCCCGCGTGGATCGCCTTGGTCTCGAAACCGGCCTTGCCGAGGTGCTGCTGCTCGCTCACGCATCCGAGCCTACGTCCGATCCCACCTCGCGGCCCATCCGGGAACGTTCGCGCGTCGAACTGTGTTGGAGACTGGTAGCAACCCTGACTTTCTGGAGGTCACTCATGTTCGGTCGACCAGCACAGCTCTTCCCCGAGGACCGCACCCTCGCCGGGCGCGACCAGGCCCTCTTCGACCTGCCCGCGAAGCACCGCGTCCTGGGGACTGCGCTGCTCGCCTCCCCCGAGGACGGGACCGCACCGGAGGGGGCCGAGGTGGCGTACTTCGGTCTCGGCTGTTTCTGGGGCGCCGAGGAGATCTTCTGGCAGACGCCGGGGGTCTACTCGACCGCGGTCGGCTACCAGGGCGGCACCACGGCCAACCCGACCTACGAGGAGGTCTGCAGCGGCCGGACCAACCACACCGAGGCGGTCCGGGTCGTCTTCGATCCCGCCGTGGTCTCCTACGCGGACCTCGTCAAGAAGTTCTTCGAGGTGCACGACCCGACGCAGGGGATGCGGCAGGGCAACGACGTCGGTACGCAGTACCGCTCGGCCCTCTACTACGTCTCCGACGCCCAGCGGGAGACGGCTGAGGAGCTGACCAAGGTCTACGGCGACGAGATCGCGCGGCGTGGCTATGGCGAGATCACCACCGAGATCCGCGAGGTCCCGACCTTCTTCGCCGCCGAGCCCGCGCACCAGCAGTACCTGGACCGCGTGCCCAACGGCTACCGCTGCCACGCGAACACGGGCATCGCGTTCCCCGCGAACGCCTGAGGTCAGGTCAGCGGCAGATACATCACGTGGAGGCCGACCCGGCCGTGCGACGTCGAGTCGAACGCGTCGGGGACGGTCCCGATGATCTGGAAGCCGAGAGACTGCCACAGGCGTACGGCGGTGGTGTTCGTCTCCACGACCGCGTTGAACTGGATGCCGTGGAAGCCGTTGTCCTTGTGCCACTGCACGCAGTAGTCGCCGAGGGTGCGGCCGAGCCCCTTGCCGCGGGCGGCCGGGGAGACCATGAACGAGGCGGTGCCGATGTGGCTGCCGCGGCCTGGGCGGTTCGGGCCCATCTTGGCGCTGCCCAAGATCTCGTCGCCCTCTACCGCGACGACGACGTGGTCGTACATCCACAGGTCCCTGGCCTCCTCCGAGGTGAGGCCTTCGGGGTAGGCGTAGGTCTCCCCCGCCTCCACGATCTCGGACCAGAACGGGTAGATCTGCGGCCAGTCCTCGGCCGTCGCTTCGCGGATCTGGATCACAGGTCCTTCTTTCCGTCGATGGCCTCGCGCATCAGGTCGGCGTGGCCGCAGTGGCGGGCGTACTCCTCGATCATGTGGACCAGGATCCAACGTAGGCTGACCGACTGGCCGTCGCGGGTCGTCCCGACCGCGATGCGGTCGACGGAGCCGGCTTCGTCGGTGAGCTCGTTGGAACGAGCGATCGCGTCGCGGAGCAGGGTGCGCAGCGCTTCGGGGTCGTCCGTGGCGGCGCTGTTGAACTCCCAGTCCTGATCGTCGTCCCAGGGAGCCGTGTCGAACGGCGGCATCGGGCCGTTGCCGGCCAGGCGTACGCCGAACCAGGTGTCCTCGACGTACGCCATGTGCTTGAGGAGCCCGGCCAAGGTCATGGTCGTGGGCGGGACACGGCGATTGAGCTGCTCGTGGTCGAGGCCCGCGACCTGCTTGAGCAGCGTCGCCCGGTGGAAGTCGAGGAACGTGCGCAGGGTCGTCTCCTCGTCCGCGACGTAGGGCGCACCGGTCGGATGGCGGGTGTCCTCGAAGAGTGCCTCGGTCATGGGCGTCAACGTAGCGGCGGGCGAGTTTCCTCCGCGAATCACTTTCGCCAAACTGAAACGCGTTCTAGATTTGGGCGCATGTCCTTCGCCTCCGGAAGTCCGCAGAGTCCCGACAAGCCGCTGAGAGTCGTCGTCTGGTCCACCGGGACGGTGGGACGTCATGCGATTGCCGGAGTCGATGCCCATCCCGACCTGGAGCTGGTCGGAGTCTGGACCTCGACACCGGCGAAGGCAGGTGTCGACGCCGGAGAGCTGGCCGGGCTGGGGCGCACCCTGGGAGTTGTCGCGACCACGTCGCGTGACGAGCTGGTCGCGCTGGCGCCGGACTGCGTCGTGCATGCCGCGATGACCGACGACCGGGTGTTCGAGGCGATCGAGGATCTGACCGGGCTGATCCGGGACGGGGTCAACGTCGTCTCCTCCGGGCCGGTCATCCTGGTCCACCCGCAAGGCATCCTTCCGGACGAGATGATCGCCGGCATCGACGAGGCCGGGCGGGAGGGTGGTGCGTCGCTGCACGTCAACGGCATCGACCCGGGCTTCGCCAACGACGTCCTGCCGCTCGCGATCACGTCGCTGTCCCAGCGGATCGACCACCTCAAGGTCTCCGAGATCGCCGACTACTCGACCTACTTCCAGCCCGTCGTCATGAAGGACCTCTTCGGCTTCGGGGGTTCGCTGGAGGACAAGCCGTTCCTGTGGGAGCCGGGCGTGCTGAGCACCGCGTGGGGACCCGTCGTCCGGGTCCTCGCCGCCGGTCTCGGGGTGACCCTCGACGAGCCACTCGTCGAGCACGTCGAGCGCCGCCCGGCGCTGAAGGACACCAAGACCGTGTCGGTGGACATCGCCGAGGGCACCCAGGGCTCCGTACGTTTCACCGTCACCGGCACCGTCGACGGCATCCCCCGCATCACCCTCGAGCACGTCACCCGGACCGACGCGGCCTCCGACCCCGACTGGCCGGTCCCGGCGACCGGCGACGGCTGCTACCGGATCGAGGTCACCGGCGAGCCGTCGATGACCGTCGAGTTCAGCCACCACGGCGAGCACGGCGACCACAACGTCTCCGGGATGATCGTCACCGCCCAGCGTCTGGTCAACGCCATCCCCGCCGTCGTCGCCGCCTTCCCCGGCCTGGTCAGCCCGCTCGACCTCCCCCTGATCACCGGCCGCGGCCTGGTCACCCGATGATCGAGGCGTCACTGCGGTCGGCCGAGGCGTCACGTACGTCGCGCGAGGCGTCACTCCGGTCGCCCGACACGTCAGGTGCGTCTGCCGACACGTCACTCCCGTCGCCCGACACGTCACGTACGTCGCCCGACACGTCACGTACGTCGCCCGACACGTCACTCCGGTCGGCCGACACGTCACCTGTGCCATCTCGGCCAGCGCAAGTGACGCCTCGAACGGCCGCAGCGACGTCTCGACCGACGCAGGTGACGCTTCGGCCGACGTACCTGACCTCTCGGCCGACCGGCCTGACGCTTCGACATGAAGGAACCAGATGAGCATTCTCGAACGATTCAGACTGACCGACCACGTTGCGGTCGTGACGGGGGCGGGGCGCGGGATCGGGGCGGCTACGGCGGTGGCGCTGGCGGAGGCGGGGGCGGACGTGGTGATCGCGGCGCGGACCGAGAAACAGCTTCGCAGGGTCGCCGAGAGGATCGAGGCGGTGGGGCGGCGGGCGCTGGTGGTGCCGGCGGACCTGGCCGACACGGCTGCGACGGCGGCGTTGGCCGAGCAGGCGTACGAGGAGTTCGGGCGTCTCGACATCGTGGTCAACAACGTGGGAGGGACGATCCCGAACACCTTCCTCGACACCGACGAGGGTTACCTCGAGGAGGCCTTCCACTTCAACGTGACCACGGCCCATGCCCTGACCCGGGCGGCGGTGCCGTACCTGGTGAAGAGCCCGGACGGGCAGCAGTCGGTGGTGTCGATCAGCTCGATGATGGGACGCACCGCGGGCAGGGGCTATCTCGCCTACGGGACCGCGAAGGCGGCGCTGGCGCACTGGACACGGCTGGCCGCGACCGACCTCGCGCCGCGGATCAGGGTGAACGGGATCTTCGTCGGCTCGGTGCGTACGAGCGCCCTCGAGTTCGTCGCCGGCGACGACACCATGCGCGGTGAGATCGAGTCGAAGACCCCGCTCGGACGGATCGGGGAGGCGGAGGACATCGCCGCTGCGGCCGTGTATCTGACCTCGCGGGCCGGTCAATTCGTCACCGGGAAGCTGCTTGAGGTCGACGGTGGGACGGAGGCGCCCACCCTCGACCTCAAGCTCCCCGACGTAGGCGCCTAGACGGTGACGTCCTTGTGCCAGGACTCGGTGACGTAGTCGGTCACCCAGCCCATCGACTTGTAGAGCCCGTCGGCCCCTGTGGGGCTGTCGGCGTCGACCTCGAGCGAGACCCGGTCACGGCCGCGCTCGAGGGCGTCGCCGATGACGACATGGAGCAGCCCCTTCGCCACCCCGCGGCCCCGGGCGTTGCGGTTGACCCCGATGTACTCGACGTACGTCCCCTCGACCCCGGCCGCATTGGCGGGCAGCACCGAGGCGACCAGCGAACCGGCAGGCAGGAGGGTCTCCGGGTCCTCAGGATCGTCCACATAGGCCAGCCACCAATGGTTCCAGCGGTGGCCAGGATCCTCGCGGAGACGCTGCACGAATTCCGGGAAGCTCTCCCGGTAGGAGTTGAAGTGGTCCTGGAAGGACTCCTCCAGCGTCTGGTGGACCGTCTGCAGGTCGGACGCGACGGGCATCCCGTTCTCGTGCGTCTCGACCGGCCGGATGGTGACTCCTGCACGCAGGGCCGGGATCTCCTCGTCGGGATGCACGGGCCGGCTCATGTGGAGCCAGGTGCGTTTGTTGGTGAACTCCGCCGCGGCCAGCCACTCTCGTTGCACGGTGTCGTCGGCGAACGGGCTGGCGTCGAGGTGCGACTCGGTGATGCCACGCAGCTCAGCCATCGATCGGGCCTGGTCCTCGAGCCAGGCGTAGAGCCCCGCCGCGACCTCGGCGGCCTGGGCGATGGTGCGGTCGACGTAGAGGTAGACGAGCGTCCGGCCGGCAGCGCGGTCGTGGGCGATGGCCCAGGCGCGGATGTCTCCGTCGGGGTCGACCGCGACGACCTGCTGGCGGGTCCAGGAAGCGGGTCCGGCGACCTCGCCGGTGATGGCGTCGGCGTCGACCTTTCCGGACCCCTCGAAGGGTGTCTTGTCGGCTGCTCGGAGCCTCAGAAGGGCGGGCAGATCGTCGAGGTCTGGAACCTTCGTCGTCCATCCATCAGGGAGTTCCACGGGCGTCTCGCTATGGTCGCTCACCCGTCCATTGTCCCAAACGTCAGGGACGGTCGACCCACTGGTCCGTGCCCGGCACCAGCACGGACGCCCCTGCGGTGAGTTCTGCGAGGAGCGCTTCGAGGCGCTTCTCCTCGGCCGGCGGGGCCCCGATCCGCAGGGTCACGGCGGCCCCATAGGTGGTGTCGAGGACGGCCACCCCGGACGATCGAAGGTCGGTCTCGAGGCGGCCGGAGGCGTCGTACGGAACCTCGATCGAATACTCCCGGACGAGCTCTCGTCTCACCGTCCCGACCTCGGCCAACGCGGTCCGGACGGCGTCCGAGTAGGCCCTCACCAGTCCTCCGGCACCCAACAGCGTCCCGCCGAACCAACGGGTCACCACGGCGACCGTGTCCGAGACTCCGGCGCCACGGAGCACCTCGAGCATCGGGGCGCCCGCGGTGCCTGCCGGCTCACCGTCGTCGTTGGAGCGCTCGACGGGCTGGGGCGGTGGGCCGATCACGAAGGCGGAACAGGTATGGCGGGCGTCCCAGTGCTGCTTGCGCAGCCGCTCGACCACCGCCCGCGCGTCGGTCTCGTCCTCGACCCGGGCGAGCGTGCACAGGAACCGGGAGCGCTTCTCCTCGATCTCGGCCGCACCGTCACGGGCGATGGTCAGGTAGTGCGTCACCCCATAGCCCCCATCACCACAGTCCCAGCACGCTGCCGCCGATGCGGATGATGAACCCGGCGACCACGACGATGAAGAAGACGCGTACGAACCCGGCGCCCTTCGCCACCGCCGTCCGCGCCCCGACGTAGCCGCCGATCAGGTTGCACACACCCATCACCAGGCCGGTCTTCCACAGCACCGCACCCTGCGGGATGAAGACGATCAGGGCGGCGAGATTGGTGGCGACGTTGGCCATCTTCGCCTTCGCGCTCGCCTCCAGGAACGAGTAGCCCAGGAGGCCGACGAGCCCGATCACCAAGAAGCTGCCGGTCCCGGGGCCCAGGGCACCGTCGTAGAAGCCGACCGCGAAACCGACCACCATCGCGCCGATCAGGTGCCGGTGGCCGTCGTACCTCAGCTCGGTCGCCTCGCCCAGGGACGGCTTGAAGAGCACCCACGCCCCGACCAGGATCAGCGCGACCAGGACGATGGGCTCGAAGACGGACTCGGGAAGGTACGACGCCACCCCCGCCCCCAGCGCAGAGCCCGCGAACGCGAGGATCATGAGCGGGATGAAGGTCTTCGGGTCCGGGCCCACCCTCCGGTAGTAGGTCGCCGCGCTGATCGAGGTGCCGAAGATCGAGGCCAGCTTGTTGGTCGCCAGGATCTGCACCGGCGCGGCGCCGGGGAGGAACAGCAGCAGCGCGGGGAGCTGGATCAGCCCGCCTCCGCCAACCACCGCGTCCACGTAGCCGGCGGCCAGGGCCGCGAGCGCGAGAAGGGCAAGTACGTTCAGCGTCTCCTCGGGCACGAGCGCAGGTTACGTGGCCGGATGCTCACCGAGTTAACTCGGTCGAGGTGCGGTTGCTTCGTGGAATTCCGCGAAGGCAGTGCGCGCTCACCGAGTTACCTCGGTGAACATTCAGCCGGCCCACCACCCACGGCCACCGAACGCATCGGGATAGCCGCCGTAGGTGTTAGACGTACGCCGTGCAGTCCTGTCACCGAGATAGGAGCCGACGACGGCGGCGCCGAGGTCGTCCAGCTCGGGCGCGACGACGCGGCCCTCGACGCGGCGGGCCATGGAGTCGATGAAGCGGGCCAGACCGGGATCGTCACCGAGGCGGAAGAAGGTCGTCTGGGCGCCGAGGCGACGGGAGTTCTCCAGCTCTTCGACCGACCGTGCGATCGTCACCGGATGGGGCGGGTAGGAGAACCAGACGTCGCCGCCCGGCTCCAGGTGGGCGGTGGGCTCGCCGTCTGTCACGATCAGGAGCACCGGCTGGGCGCCGGGGTGCTTGCGGAAGTGCCGGTTGGCCAGCAGCAACGCGTGGTGCAGGTTGGTGCCCTTGTCCCAGATCGCGTCGAGGGCGGTCAGCTTCTCGATCTCCATCGTCTGGGCATAGCGGCCGAACGAGATCAGCTGCAGGTCGTCGTTGCGGAACCGGCTCTTGATCAGGGTGTGCAGGGCCAGGGCGGTGCGCTTCATCGGCACCCACCGGCCATCCATCGCCATCGAGAAGCTGGTGTCGACCAGAAGGGCGACCGCTGCCTGCGTACGCGCCTCCGTCTCCTGCACCTCGATGTCGTCGACGCTCAGGCGCACTCCGGGGCCACGCCGGCCCTCGCCGACCTCCCGGATGACGGCGTTCGTGATCGTGCGAGGTACGTCCCAGGGTTCGGTGTCGCCGAAGGCCCAGGGACGCGAGGAGCCGGAGAGGTCGCCCGCCGCACCGGCACGCTGCAGGTCGCGTTCGCCCTGCCGTCCGGAGAGCCGCTGGGCGACGTCGCGGAGCAGTGCCTTGCCGAGCTGGCGCATCGCCTTCGGGGTCAGCCGGAGGTCGCCGTCGGAGCCCCGCTCGAGCTGGCCGGAGTCACGCAGCGCCTGCTCGAGCTCCTGCAGGGTGCGCGCGTCGACCGCGGCCTGGTCACCGAGCTGACGGGAGAGCGCGTCGAGGTCGATGTCGTCGAGCCGCGAGCCGGCGTAGGACTGCTGGAGCTGCTCGGAGAGCTGGTCGAGCTCGGCGATGTCCTGCAGCACGCCGGTGCCGTCACCGAGTCCCAGGCCCTCGCCGCCGCCGAACTCCTCGGAGCCGTACCAGTCCTCGCCGGGCCGTGCTGCCTGCAGGTTGGCGTCGAGCTGGGCCATCTGCTCCATCAGCGCCGGCGACCCGAACGCCTGCGCCGAGAGCTCCATCAGCTCGCGCCGCTGCTCGGCCGACATCGAGTTGAGCATCCGCTGGGCGGCCGCCGAGCGCTGCGCGAGGGTGTCGAGCAGCTCGTCGATGTTCTGCGGGTTCTCGGGGAAGTGCTGGCCGTGCTTGGCCATGAACTCCTCGAAGTCCTCCTGGGAGTCCTCACCGCGATTGTGCTTGTCGAGGAGCTCGTTGAGGTCCCGGAGCATCTCCGCGATCGCCTCGCGGTCCTCGTCCGTGGCCCCTTCGAGCGCCTGTTTCATCCCGGCGAACCGCTGGTCGAGGAGCTCGCGGCCGAGCAGGTCCTTGATCTCCTCGTAGGCCTCGCGGGCCTCGCGCGAGGTCCAGTCGTAGGAGGCGAGCTCGCTGACCGCGGCGGCGGTGTTCGGCGAGAGGTTGTCGATCTGCATCTCCCGGAAGGCGCGGTCGCCGTCGTCCATGGTGACGTCGCGGGCCAGCTGCTTGCGCTCCTCCAGGACCGCCCTGCCCAGCAGCTCCCGCACCTGCTCGAGGGTGCCGTCGAGGTTGTGCTGCTGCAGCAGCTCGCGGCGCCGCTCGGCGACCTGCCGGGCGAGGTCGTCGAGCCCGCGCTGGTCCTCTCCCCCGCGCCGCAGGAACTCCCGCATCGCCCGCTCGGGCGAGTAGCCCGACATCACGTCCTCGCCGATCGCGTCCAGCGCCTCGGCGATGTCGACCGGCGGCGCGAGCGGGTCACCCCCGGCGTACTTCTTGTAGCGGCTCATGGTGTGCCGCCCGCCGGATCAGCCATAGATCGTCTCGCCGCCCTCGGTGTCCTTGCCGATCTTCCTCGCCAGGAACAGGCCTTCCAGGGCGAGCTCGATGGCGCTGGCGAGCTGGCCGTCGTTCTTGGGGCCTCCGGTGGCCTCATAGACGCGGTCGCCGATCTGGTCGTAGAGGTCGGACTCGCCCAGGACCGGCAGGCCCTCCAAGAAGGCGCGGGCGGAGATCTTGGTGCCGGTGGTGACCATCCGGCCGTCCTCGATGGCGTCGATGAGGAGCGCGAAGTCGAGGCCGCGGAAGGACTTGCGGACGGTCTCGGCGATGGCCGTACGCAGCAGGTGGGTGAGGATCTCGGCCTCGCGGCCCTCCTCGCCGGACTCGAACTCGATCTTGCCGGAGAGCACCTCGATGGCCGTCTCCAGGTCGACGAGACGAGCGACCGCATCGGGCTCCCCTGCCACGGTGGCGCGGTGCAGCGCCGCGGCGGCGACGGTCTCCGCGCCCGCGATCGAGAAGCGTGCCGAGACCCCGGAACGCTGGTCCACCGCGGAGGAGGCACGCAGGTGGCGGGTGAAGACGGCGAGGATCTCGAGCAGGTGGTCGGGTACGTCGGCGACCAGGGCGGCCTCCTGCCGGATGACCGCCATCTCCGCGTCGAGCTCACGCGGGTAGTGGGTGCGGATCTCGGCGCCGAAGCGGTCCTTCAGCGGGGTGATGATCCGGCCTCGGTTGGTGTAGTCCTCCGGGTTCGCCGAGGCCACCACCAGGAGGTCCAGGGGCAGCCGCAGCACGTAGCCGCGGATCTGGATGTCGCGCTCCTCCATCACGTTGAGCATCGCGACCTGGATCCGCTCGGCCAGGTCGGGCAGCTCGTTGATCGCGACGATGCCGCGGTGGGAGCGCGGGATGAGGCCGAAGTGGATCGTCTCCGGGTCTCCGAGCGAGCGTCCCTCGGCGACCTTCATCGGGTCGACGTCGCCGATCAGGTCGGCGACGGAGGTGTCGGGGGTGGCCAGCTTCTCCGAGTAGCGCTCGGAGCGGTGCTTCCACGCGATCGGCAACGCCTCACCGGCGGTCGCGGCCAACCGCTGGGACCCCACGCTGACGGGCTCATAGGGGTGCTCGCCGAGCTCGGATCCCTCGATGACCGGGGTCCATTCGTCGAGCATTCCCACCAACGTACGCAGCAGCCTGGTCTTTCCCTGACCACGCTCGCCCAGCAGGACGACGTCATGGCCGGCGATCAGGGCACGCTCGAGCTGCGGGATGACGGTCTCTTCCAGCCCGTGCAGTCCGGGCCAGGGGTCCTCTCCGGCTGCCAGCTTCGCCAGCAGGTTGTCCCGGATCTCCTCACGGAGCGACTTGAACACATGGCCACTGGCGCGCAGCTGGCCGAGGGTGCTGATCGTGGGTGCGGCAGTCACGGACGCAACGCTACGCCGCTGCTCAACCCCTGGGCGGCCTCGGCGTCGACATCCCGATCCGCGGATGCGGCCGACCCGACGCTGGCGAGGAGATCCTCGACGCGCTCCCTGGTCAGCGCGGTGCGGTCCAGCTCACCCACCTCGTCCAGGATCGCGACGACCTCGTGGAGCGTCGCCCGGGCCTGCGCGACACGGTCGGTCTCGCGCTCGATCACGGCGCGGCGTACGAGGACGTTGGCCTCACCCCACCGGTTGCGCTCCTCGAGGCGGTGGGCCAGCTCCAGTCGCAGATGGGTCTCGGCCTCGGCGTAGCGCCGCAGGCCGATCAGGGCATCGACCAGGGTCATCCGCGGCGAGGCGGAGGAGTCGACGTCGACGGACGCGTAGCCGATCTCCTCCTCGACCAGCCGCACGGCGTCCTCGTAGCGCTCCATCCGGACGTAGACCTCGGCCAGCCCGATCAGACTGGCGCGGGCACGGTCGTCCATCCCGGCCGCGTCCGCGACGGCGTACGCCTCCTCGAGGACCGCGACGGCCTCGTCGAGGGAGCCGATCATGCTCAGCGCCTGGCCGCAGTTGGACAGCGCCATCTCCAGACCGGCCGCGATCCCGGCCTCACGGAACACCTCGGCGGCGTCACGGAACTCCGAGATCGCCCGCGTCAGGTCACCGACCCGCGCCCGGCTGATCCCGAACTGGTTGCGGATGTAGGCCGCGTCGACGCGCTGACCGGCGCGGAGAGCGGCGTCGAGACCGAGCTCCTGAAGGGGGACGGTCTCGGCGGGCGGGTGCCGCATCGAGAGGCTGAACATCTTGTTGACCAGCTGGTAGGCGGGACCCAGCAGCCCCGCGCGCACGGCGAGACGTACGGCGCTGCCCATGGTCAGCCACTCCCGGTCGCCCCAGGCGCGGGCCTGCTGCGAGGTGGCGAAGCTCAGTGGCGTCACGCCGTCGACGACCGGGTCGAGGCTCATCAGCCGGAAGGACCGGCCGTCGGCCTCGGAAGCAGCGACCAGGGAGTGGGTGTACCAGCTCACCAACCGCAGCAGCGCCTCGCCGGACTCCTCCTCGGAGCCCATCTCCAGGGCGTAGTCGCGGATCAGGTCGTGGAGCACGAAGCGTCCGGGGCGGTGCTCGCGGACGAGGTTGGCGTCGACCAGCTTGTCGACCAGACGTCGGGCGGCGGCGATGTCGACGGCGAAGAGCGCCGCCATCGCGGGCATCCCGATCTCGTGACCCGGGCGGAGGCCGAGGAGGCGGAAGGCGCGCCGCGACTCCTCGTCGAGGGAGTCGTAGGACCAGGAGAAGACCGCGCGCAGGTCGGAGATGGGGTCGAGCGGTGCCTCCAGCGCCGCCAGCCGGCTGGTCTCGCCGTCGAGCTCGGCGACCAGGTCGGTCAGCGGGAGATCGGGGTAGCGGCTGCAGCGCTCGGCCGCGACGGCAAGAGCCAGCGGCAGGTGTCCGCACCTGTCCGCCAGGGCACGTACGTCCGCCTCGTCGGCCACCCGGTCGATGAGCCGTTGCTTCAGGAAGGCCGCCGACTCCGTCGGGGCGAGCGTGTCCAGCGCGAGCCGACGGGCGCCTTCCCTGGTCGCCAGGCCACGCAGCTGGCTTCGGCTGGTCACCAGCACCAGCGAGTCACCACCCGGCAGCAGCGGTCGCACCTGGGTGGAGTCACGAGCGTTGTCGAGCATGACCAGCATGCGCCGCTGCGCGAGGGTCGTACGCAGCAGGGCCGATGCCGCGTCCACCTCGGACGGCACCGAGGCGGCGTCGACGCCGAGACCGATGAGCAGGGTCGTGAGCGCCTGGGCGTGAGAGAGCGGCTCGCCCGGCCCGAATCCGCGCAGGTCGATGAAGAGCTGCCCGTCGGGGAAGTGCTCGGTCCGGGCACGAGCCCAGTGCACCGCGAACGCGGTCTTCCCCACCGCACCGATGCCGTGCACGGCGACCACGCTCGGCCAGCCGGCGTCGTGGAAGATCGTCACCGCGTCGAGCAGGCGGAGCTCGGCCTCGCGACCGGAGAAGCTGGGGATGTCGGCCGGGAGCTGTCTCGGGACCATGTCCTCCTCCGAGACGCGCTGCGCGGGCACGGTCGCCTGTCCTGGGGAGACCTCGACGTCCGGGACCGGCGAGGGGCCGGCCAGCAGCCGGGTGAACGTGGAGCGCAGCTCCGCGCCGGGGTCGGCGCCGAGCTCGTCGGCCAGCCGAGCCCGGACCTCCTCATAGGTCTCCAGCGCTTCGGCCGTACGCCCCGCGGCGTCCAGCGCGTCCAGCATCACGACCCACAGGGACTCGCGCAGCGGATGATCGCCGACCACCCGGCGGACCTCGGCGACCGCCTTCGCGGCCCGCCCGGCAACGATGTCGAGCTCGGCGCGACGCTCCAGCGCGGCGAGGTAGCGGTCGACCAGCCACGGACGGGTGCGTTCTGCCAGCGACTCACCGGCGGGTTCGTCGAACGGCTCGGCGCGCCACAGCTCGATGGCCTCCTCGAGCCGGTCATAGGCCTGTGGTCCCTCGGCCGCGTCGAGCAGGTCGATGAACGCGAGCGCGTCCACCGAGGAGCGGGGCAGGTCGAGGATGTAACCGCCCGCGGCGCGGCGTACGACCTCCTTGCCGAGCACACGACGCAGCCGACCGATGTAGGTGTGCAGGCTGCCGCGCGGGTTGTCGGGAAGCTCCTCGCCCCAGATCCGGTCGGCGAGCAGGTCGGCGGAGACCGGGGTGCCTGCCTCCAGAGCCAGCAGCGCCAGGAGCGTGCGCGGGCGTCGCCCCGGGACCTCTACGGGCTCGCCTGCGCGCGTGACGACCAACGGGCCCAGCAGACAGATGCTCACATCCGTCACCGAAGCACCCCCGCCGTCCCGAGCCGTATGCGCTTGAGAGCCACCCCCACACCATAGTCGGGGCACTCCGGGCCCACGACGAGAATGCGTCCTTTCCGGTACACAATGGGCGCATGTCCCCCTTCGGCCGCACCGCCAACGGTTCGCCCCTGCCCCAGGAGTGCCCGTGCGGCAGCGGCCGGCGCTATGCGCTGTGCTGCCACCGGCTGCACCGTGGCGGCGCTCTGGCCGAGACGCCGGAGGAGCTGATGCGCAGCCGCTATGCGGCGTACGCCCTCGGGGACTGGGACTACATCTTCCGCACCTGGCATCCGGGGACCCGCCCCGACGATCTGGGCGTGGCCGCACCCGACGCGCGGCTGACCTGGACGGGGCTGGAGATCGAGGGCTCCGGGCTCGATGACGACACCCACGGCTGGGTGGCTTTCCGGGCGTCCTACCAGGCGCCGTCGGGCGCCGGGGTGCTCGCCGAGCACAGCCGGTTCGAGGTGCGTGCCGGACGGTGGCTCTACGTTGATGGCGACATCGCGGATCAATGACCAAACGCAAGCATTCGCGTGAGTTTGAGGCCGACAGTGGAGAAACTGTTGCCGATATGTGGACGCGACCGGGTCCGGCACGACAGACTCTGACAAGTGACCACTGACGCGACCGAGGACCTGACCGGTCTCGAGCCATCGGCGCGCTCGCTCTTGGACGCGGTCATCGCGATGTCGAGCGAGCTCGACCTGAGCGCCATGCTCGAGAGAATCACCCGCTCGGCCTGCGAGCTGACCGGGGCGGGCTACGGCGCCCTCGGCGTCCTCGACCTCGACGGTGAGCTGCAGAACCTGATCACCTACGGCAACCAGCAGGAGCCGACGCTGCAGGTCGTCGGCAAGAGCCGCGGTCGCCGCGCCCGCCTCGACGCGGACGGCGACAGCGATGCCGCCCTCGAAGCCGAAGCCGCCGGCGGGGACACCGTCCCGCGCGAACAGCTCCGGATGATCGCACCCCGCACCGACGACGGCGGTGGCAGCCACGCACTGCGTACCGGCGACCCCGGCAAGCGCAAGTTCATCGAGGTGCCGCTGCGCATCGACGACCACGACTTCGGCCACCTGCTCCTGTCCGAGAAGGTCGGCGGTGCCGACTTCACCACCCACGACGAGCAGCTCGTCGTGGCCCTCGCCCGCGCCGCCGGCGCCCAGATCGACAAGGTGCGCGAGCTCGAGCTCAGCGAGCAACGCCGCAAGTGGCTCGAGGCGAGCGCCGAGCTCAGCCGTGCCCTGACCCCGCCGCTGGACCACCTGGTCGCGCTCGAGCGGATGTGCGAGACCGCGCTTCCGCTGATGCGCGCGATCGGGGTCGGCGCCGGCACCCGCATCGAGCACGGTCTCGTCTCCGGTGTCGCGGCCGCGCCCGGTCAGGAGGAGCGGGTCCGGGCGGTGACCGAGAAGGTCCCGCTGCTGATCGACCGTCGCATCGTCGAGCCGCTCGACCTCGAGGTCGACGGGCTCCATGTCGTGGTCGCTCCGGTGCGCTCCTCGCTGGCCGGGCGCGGCGCCCTGCTGGCGATCTACGACAAGGCGTGCGCGGCTCACGACGAGCACGAGCGCGAGCTCTTCTTCGGCTTCGCCGGCCAGGCCGCCCTCGCCCTGGACCGCCTCCGCGCGGTCGAGGACCGGGCCGACCTCGCCGTCATCACCGACCGCGACCGGATCGCCCGCGACCTGCACGACGTGGTCATCCAGCGCCTCTTCGCGATCGGGCTCCAGCTCGAGACCCTGGGCCGCAACCCGCAGCGGGTCGAGGACCTGCCCAAGCGGCTCTCGGAGCAGGTCGACGCGCTGGACCAGACCATCAAGGACGTACGCGGCTCCATCTTCGACCTCAGCAACCACGACGCCTCCTCGCTGCGGGCCCAGGTGCGCGACGTCATCCGCGAGTACGCGGGCGTCATGGACTTCACCCCGGAGATCAAGATCACCGGGCCGGTCGACACCGCCGTGCCCGAGGCGGTCCGCAACCACCTGCTCCCGGTGCTGCGCGAGGCGGTCTCCAACCTCGCCCGGCACGCCCAGGCCCACAGCGCCCAGATCGAGCTCACCCTTCAGGACGACGAGATCAGGCTGGTCGTACGCGACGACGGCAGCGGCGTCCCCGACGAGGCCGAGGAGAGCGGGCTGAAGAACGCCCGCGTCCGCGCGGTCCAGCTCGGCGGTCAGCTCGAGATCGGGCCGTGCTCCCCCAGCGGGACCGAGCTGATCTGGCAGGTGCCGATCACCGCTGGGGTCTGAGGGTCAGTTGCCCTTGCGGGGGTGGAGGAGCTCCTTGGCCATCAGCGCCGCCTGCGTGCGCCGCTGCACACCGAGCTTGGCCAGGATGCTGGAGACGTAGTTCTTGACCGTCTTCTCGGCCAGGAACATCCGCCCGGCGATCTCCCGGTTGGTCAGGCCCTCGCCAATGAGCGCGAGCAGGCGCTTCTCCTGGGGCGTGAGCGCCTGCATCTGCGGCGACTCGCCATCGGGGTTGCGCATCTTCTCCATGACCTTCGCGGTCATCAGCGGGTCGAGCAGCGAGCCGCCGCCGGAGACGGTGCGGATCGCCTCGACCAGGTCGTTGCCGCGGATGTCCTTGAGGACGTAGCCCTTCGCCCCGGCCATGATCGCCGAGAAGAGTGCCTCGTCGTCGTCATAGGAGGTCAGGATGAGCGCGAGCATCTCCGGGTAGGCCGCACGGACCTCACGGCACACCTCGATCCCCGAGCCATCGGGCAGGCGAGCGTCGAGGACGCACACGTCCGGCCGGAGACGGTCGATGTCCTCGCGTGCCTGGGCGGTGGTGCCGCCCTGGCCGACGACCGCGATGTCGTCATGGCTGTCGAGCAGCGTCGTCAACCCTTGGCGCACGACCTCATGGTCGTCGAGCAGGTAGACCCGGATCGTCCTTGTCTCGGTCAACACCGTCTCACTTCCCCCATTCGTTGAAGGGAGACCACGGTATCGGTCAGCCCCAGTCCGGTCGATGTGTGAGTCATCCACAGTACGGCTTTCGTGCCGCCATGCGGACCAGGCTCCGCGCCTGGCTCTGGGCCTGGCTCTGGGCCAACTGTCGAGCCATCCTCCCGCGCGAGCACCTCACGCGCCAGCGACGCGGCGGTCGCGGTGTCCAGATGGGCCAAAGGTTCATCCAGAACCAGGACCTTGTGCCCTGCCAGCAGCGACCTCGCCACGGCGAGCCTGGCCCGTTCACCGCCAGAGACCTCGGCGGCGCCGTCGCCGAGCCTGGTCTTCAACCCCGCGGGAAGGGCATCGAGCCAGTCGCCGAGACGGGCGCGCCGGATCGCCTGCTCGACCTCGTCGTCGGTCGCTTCGGGCCGGGCCAGGCGCACGTTCTCGACGAGGCTGGAGGCGAACACGTGCGGGTCATCGTCGACGAGACCGACGATCTTCCGTACGTCCTGAGGGTCCAGGTCGCGGGTCGACCGGCCGCCGAGCGTGATCGTGCCGGTGTCCGGGTCGAGGAAGCGCAGCAGCAACGCGGCCAGAGTGCTCTTCCCGGAGCCTGAGGGGCCGACGATGCCGATCCGCGCGCCCGGCTCGACGTGGAGGTCGGGGATCTCGACGGCCGGGCCGCCGCCGGGTTGGGCACCGCCGGGGTGGGCACCGCCGGGGTGGGCAGTGACATCGGTGATCGTGATCGTGGTGTCGTCGGCGGGCCGCTCGGGGTGCTCCGGGGCCTCGACCGCCGGCGAGCGGCTGGTGAGGTCGTCGAGGCGGCGCTGTGCGGCACGGGTGCGGGCCCGGGCCGCACCGGCGTCGGCGAGGGTCGCCGCGGGCTCGGCGAGCGCCAGCGGGACCAAGGTGAGCAGTGCCAGCATCGGACCGTCGGCGACGGTCGCGTAGGCAGCGGTCGCGGCGACCGCCGCGCCGGCGGTGACCAGCACGATGGCCTTGGCCAGCGAGGACGCCGCCGCCGCTGTCGTGGTCGCCCTGGTGGCGGTGCCGGCCAGGTCGTCGAGGGTCCGCAGCACGGGCTCACCGGCCTGCCACATCCGGCGCTCGGTCGCCGTCTGGGTCGCCTCGACCACCTGCTCGGACACCCTCGCCCGCACCGTGACCGAGACGTGCTCGGCACGTGCTGCACCTGCGTACGCAATCCCGAAGGCGGCGCTCGCCGCCAGCACCGTGGCCGTCGTGAAGGCCGCCGCGACCGGGTCGATGAGCAGGGTCGCCAGGACCGCGAGGGCCGCCACGACGGCGTACTCCCGGATCGGCAGCCGCACTCGCAGCTCTTCGTCGAGCACCGCGTCGACATCGTCGACGACGCTGGCCAGGACGTCTCCCCGGCGACCGGGGAGCGCGCCGGGCACCAACGGCACGAGCGCGTCGTAGATCTCCACCCGTCGCCTGGCCAGCAGCCGCAGCGCACTGTCGTGCGACCACAACCGTTCCAGGTAACGCAGCACCGGCCGCGCGATCCCGAACGTACGCACCCCCACCATCGCCGCCACCAGCGTCATGATCACCGGGTGGTAGGAGGCCTTGATGATCAGCCATCCCGCCAGCGCCGTCAGCGCCACCCCCGACGCCCAGCTCAGTCCACCGACCACCGCCGACCCCCACAGCGCCACCCGCGCCGAGCCGTCACCTACGTCGGCCGAAGCGTCACCCCGGTCGGCCGAAGCGTCAGGCGCGTCGGCCGAAGCGTCAGGCGCGTCGGCCGAGACGTCAGCGGCTGCCGTGTCGGCCGACCGGTGCGGCGTCTCGGGCGGCGCCGGGGGCGCCTCGGCCGACGGGGGCGTCGCCTCGG